>NZ_JBEXTV010000033.1:0-91682 GCF_040628835.1 Streptomyces sp. NPDC006134
ACCTTGGGGGCCTTCTGCACCTCGCGGCCCTGCTCACCCCCCACCAACCCATATTGACCCCCCCCACCCCCCCCCGGGGGGGGGCTCCGCCGGGCGGAGCCGACCCCGTGTGTGGCGAGGCGGCGGGTCAGAAGGAGGCGATCACGGACCCGGCGTACTTGTCCTCGATGAACTTCTTCACCTCGGGGGAGGTGAGGAGCTTGGCGAGCTTCTTCACGCGCGGGTCGTCCTCGTTGCCCTCCTTGACCACGAGGAGGTTGACGTTCGGGTTCTTCTCGGCGGACTCCAGGACGAGGGCGTCCTTCGCGGGCTTGAGGTCCGCCTCCAGGGCGTAGTTGCCGTTGATGACGGCCGCGTCGACGTCGTTCAGGGAGCGCGGGGTCTGGGCCGCCTCCAGCTCCTTGAACTTGAGGTTCTTGGGGTTCTCGACGATGTCGGCGGGGGTGGCCTCGGTGCCGACGCCGTCCTTGAGGGTGAGCAGCCCGTTGGCGGCGAGCAGCTGCAGGGCGCGGGCCTCGGTCACGGTGTCGTTGGGGACGGCGATGGTCGCACCGTTCTTCAGGTCGCCGGGCTTGTCGGCCTTCTTGGAGTACAGGCCGAGCGGCTCCAGGTGCACCGAGGCGACGGACTTCAGGTGGGTGCCGTTCTTCTTGTTGAAGTCCGCCAGGTACGGCTCGGTCTGGAAGTAGTTGGCGCCCACCGAGCCGTCCTCCGTCGCCGTGTTCGGCGTGACGTAGTCGGTGAACTCCTTGACCTCCAGGTCGAGGCCCTCCTTCTTCGCCAGGTTGTCCTTGACGTAGGTGAGGATCTCGGCGTGCGGGACGGGGGTCGCGGCGACGACCAGCGGTCCCGAGGTGTCGGAGGCGGAGTCCTTGTCCGAGCCGCAGGCGGTCAGCCCGAGGGTGAGGGCCGAGACGGCGAGGACGGCGGTGGTGATCTTGGCGGTGTTACGCACGAAAAGTGCCTTTCCTTGTGGGTGGTGCGACCCCGTGTCCACGGTTGCGGCGGGAACGGGGAGTCCGTGGGAGGTGCCCGGCGGTTACGCGACCTTCTGGATGTCGGCCGCCGCGGGCTCCTTGGCCTTCAGCAGCCGCAGCCTGGGCGCGGGGCCCGAGCGGCCGCCGCGGCGGTGCAGGGTGCGGGCGGCGTAGTCGCCGGCGAACTGGATGAGGGAGATGACGACGGCGAGGATCGCCACGGTGATCCACATCAGGCCGGTCTCGAAGCGCTGGTAGCCGTAGCGGACGGCGAGGTCGCCGAGGCCGCCGCCGCCGACGGTGCCGGCCATCGCCGAGTAGCCGATGAGGGCGATGACCGTGGTGGTGGTGCTGGCGATCAGCGACGGGAGCGCCTCGGGGACGAGGACCTTGCGGACGATCGTCCAGGTGTTGCCGCCCATGGCCTGGACGGCCTCGACGAGGCCGTTGTCCACCTCGCGGACGGCCGTCTCCACCAGGCGGGCGAAGAAGGGGATGCCGCCGATGGCGAGCGGCACGATCGCGGCCTCGCTGCCGATGGTGGTGCCGGTGATCCAGCGGGTGAAGTTCATCAGCGCGACCATGAGGATGATGAACGGCATCGAGCGGCCGACGTTCACGATCTGCCCGACGACCTTGTTCACCACGGTGTTCTGCAGCAGGCCGCCCTTGTCGGTGAGGACGAGCAGGACGCCGATCGGGAGGCCGGCGACGACGGCGATCACGGTGGACCAGCCGACCATGACGAGCGTCTCCCGACACGCCTGTTCCAGCAGCGGCTGCATCTCGGACCAGGTCACTTGGCACCTTCCTTCGCCGGCACGGGCTGGTCGTCCTTCACCGCGTCGGCCGCGACGGCCGCCGCACCGGCCGCGGCGGCCGTGTCGATCACGTCGACCTGCAGGCCCTGTTCGCGCAGGAAGCCGACCGGTACGACGTTGTCCTCGTAGCGGCCGGGCAGTTCCAGGCGCATCCGGCCGATCTGGAGGCCGCCGACGGTGTCGATGGCGGCACCGAGGATCGATATGTCGATGTTGTAGGTGCGGGCGAGCTGGGAGATGACCGGCTGGGTGGCGGCCTCGCCGTGGAAGGTGACGTCGAGGACGGTGCGGTCGTCGGCGGAGGGCTCCCCGCCGACCGGGAACAGCGCGGCGGCCAGCTCGGAGCCCGGGGTGGCGAGCAGTTCGCTCACGGTGCCGGACTCGACGATGCGGCCCTTGTCCATGAGGGCGGCCGAGTCGCAGATGGTCTTGACGACGTCCATCTCGTGGGTGATGAGCAGGACGGTCAGGCCGAGCTGCCGGTTCAGGTCGCGCAGCAGCGTCAGGATGGAGCGGGTGGTCTCCGGGTCCAGGGCGCTGGTGGCCTCGTCGGACAGCAGCACCTTGGGGTCGCCGGCCAGGGCGCGGGCGATGCCGACGCGCTGCTTCTGGCCGCCGGAGAGCTGGGCGGGGTAGGCCCTGGCCTTGTCGGCGAGGCCGACCAGGTCGAGCAGGTCCAGCGCCTTGCGGGACCGTTCCCTGCCCGAGACGCCGAGGATCTCCAGGGGCAGTTCGACGTTGTCCTGCACGGTCCGGGTGGACAGCAGGTTGAAGTGCTGGAAGACCATGCCGATACGGCTGCGCGCCTGCCGCAGTTCCCGGCCGGCCCTGGGTCCGCGGCCGGCGAGCGCGGTGAGGTCCTGCCCGGCGACGGTGACCGTGCCGGAGGTGGGGCGCTCCAGGAGGTTGATGCAGCGGATGAGCGAGGACTTGCCGGCACCGGACTGGCCGATGACGCCGTACACCTCGCCTTCACGGACGTGCAGGTCGACGCCGTCGAGGGCGGTGACCTCACGGCCGCGCGAGCGGTAGACCTTGGTGAGGCCCGTGGTGGTGATCACGTGGGTTTCCGTCACTGTCGAGTGCGCGGCGCGTGCGTGGGCGCCGGCACGGGCGTTGTTCTTCGGGGGTCTTCGGAACGCGGCACGGTTCTCGCCAGGGCGGTCGAACCGGGGAGAAACGTGTGCGCGAGGGGGGCACCCCCCTGCCGTCCGGCAGTGGGGGCGGCTCGGTCGCCCGCGCGGGGCGCGACGGCGGACGCGAGCGGCACTCGCTTCGGGGCGCGAGGCTCGGATGGTGCAGGGGCCCTCTAGAAGGCGCACATTCGACGCATACACAGACAACGAGCACCGGGCGTCATGGTCGCCTCGGTCGCAGGGGTGCGGTCGCTCGTCGTGGTCATGCGATCAGTAAAGCAGACGTATGGACACGACCGGACACCGCTGTCCGCAATGTGGACACCGGGCATATCGGCGGGCGGGCGCCGGGAACGGACGGCGCGCGCCTGCCTCCCGGTGACGACCAGGATCGATGGGGCGGCGGGCGCCCGCCCGCCGGCCCCGCGCCGAAGGGGCGGGCGAGGCGGGTTGTGGCCAACGCCACGGTCGCCGGCCCCCGGGCACGGGCCGTCCCCTCCCCGGGCGCAGACCGTCGCTCCCCGGGCGCGGGCCGTCGGTCTCCGGGCGCGGGCCGCCACCGGGATCGAGTCCGGGGCCGGGGCCGGGGCGGGATCGGGCCGCCGCCGGGAACGGGCCCGGATCGGACCAGGGCAGGGATCGGGCCGGGGCCGGGCACCGGGGACCTTTCGGGCCGTAATAGGGTCGCTGCCATGCTTGACGTCCTGACGCTGGCGACCGGCGTCGCCGCGCTGCTGCTCGCCGCATGGTGCGGCTGGGCGGCCTACCGTGATCAGCCGACGAAGGACTGGCACTTCATCGGGATGGCCGTGGTGACGCTGCTGGCCCTGGGCCAGCTGGCGGTCGGCATCGTGCAGCTGGCGCGGGGCGAGAAGCCGGAGCAGGGCACGACGATCTTCGTGGCGTATCTGCTGGGGGCCTTCGCCTGCATCCCGGCGGCGGGGTTCATGTCGCTGGCCGAGCGCACCCGCTGGGGCTCGGTGACGGTCGCGGCCGGCGGTGTGGTCCTGGCCGTGCTGGAAGTGCGGCTCTACGACATCTGGGGAGGCTGAGATGGCGGCCACGCAGGATGCGCGGGACACGCGGGAGGAGCCGGCGCGGACGCGTCTCGTCGGCGGCCCCGGGATTCTGCTCGTCTGGCTGTACGGCGTGATGGTCGTGGGCGCGGTGTCGCGTTCCGTCTACCAGATCGCCACCGAGTTCGACCGGGCGCCGCTCGCATACTCCCTGTCGGCGGTGGCCGGGCTGGTGTACGGCTTCATCACGTACTCCCTGGTGCGCGGCGGCGAGAGGGCCCGCAGGGCGGCGCTGGTGTGCTGCGCCGCCGAGCTGGTGGGGGTGGTGACCGTGGGCACCTGGACCCTGGCCGATCCGTCGGCCTTCCCGGACGCGACCGTGTGGTCGGACTACGGGATGGGCTACGTCTTCATCCCCGTGCTGCTGCCGCTGTCCGCCCTGTACTGGCTGCGCAAGGGCGCGCGCCGGCAGCGGCGGGCCGCCGCCGGCTGAGCGGCCGGGGCCCGGCAGCCCGGCCCGGCCCGGAGGTCAGGCCGTCGTCGCGTACGTCTCCGCGCGTTTCTCCAGCACGACCATCGGGACGCCGTCCGCGCCCCGCGCGGTGCCGACCGTCTCGTAGCCGACGCGGCGGTACAGGCGCAGACTGCCCTCGCTGCGGTGTCCCGTGTGAAGACGGAAGCGCGTGGCGCCGCGCTCCTCGGCGAGGGCCGACTCGGCCGCCCTGAGCAGGCGGGCGCCGATGCCGTGCCCCTGGAGGCGAGGGTGGACGCAGAGCTTGCCGATGGACGCGGCGCCGTCCTCGGTCACCCGGCCGCGCACCGAGCCGACCACCTCGTCGCCGAGCCGCGCCACGAAGACGCAGTCCCGGGCGACCTCCTCGCGGACGGAGTCCAGGGTCTGGACGAGCGGGTCGATGCGGTAGTTGCCGTACAGCGCCGCCTCGCTCTGGAAGCAGAGGTACTGCAGCCGGAAGATCTGTTCGGCATCCTGCTCGGTCGCCGCAGAGATGGTCACGCTCATGCCCATGTGCGCACGCCTCCCGCTCATCTGATCGCCTGTCGTCCCCCACTCCTATCCCCGTCGTCAGCGGACCGCAACCTCCGGGGCGAGCAGGCGCCGCAGACATCCCAGACATCTGGAGCGTTCCGGCCCAAGACTGCCCTGTGAGATACCCAACTCCCCCGCGATTTCCCGGTATGTCAGGTCCTTCGGGGACAGCAGGGCCTCCATCAGCCGGGGACAGCGGCCGGGCAGGCGGCGCACCGCCTCGCGCAGGGCCCGGCGGCGGGCGGCGGCCAGAGCGAGCACCTCGGGGTCGCGGGCGGAGTCGTCGGCGGGCTCGACCTCGTACGGCCGTTCGAGACGGGCGGTGCGGCGGCTGCGGCGCACCTCGGAGCGGACCGCGTTGCGCAGCCAGCCGTGGGGGTCGCGGGGTGGGCCGTCGGCCTTCAGTCGCTCCAGGAGGCGGAGCCAGACCGCCTGTTCCAGGTCGCCGGGTTCGGCCCCGGAGGCATATGCCTCCGCGGAGGCCTCGGCGGTGAGCAGCGGGCGCAGGGCGGCGACCAGGTCGTGCGTCATATGCGCTATGACCCGGCCGTCCGGGCGGGAGTTGCCCGGACGGCCGGAAGGTCACCCGACCGGGGGTCGTCGGGCTCAGCGGTTGACGAAGTCCTCACGGGCCAGCAGCCCGGTGTCCGGGTGGTCGGTGAAGATGCCGTCGATGCCGGTGGCGAAGTAGGCCCGGTAGGCGCCGAAGACGTCGCCGTAGGCGTCGGGATCGGTGCCCTTGCGGAAGTCCGCGGGCAGGAAGGGGTTCTCGTTGCGCAGGGTGTACGGGTGCACGAGCAGGCCCGCCCGGTGGGCGTCGCGGACGAGGGTGGTCGGCTCCTTCAGACGGCCGGCGGAGTCACGCGGGACGACCAGGTCGAGGGTCGGGCCGATGCCCCGGGCGTAGGAGGCGATCTCCTTCAGGCCCTCGGGGGTGACGAGGTCGGCGACCGTGCGCGGGTCGCCCGTCTCGACGAAGTCCCAGGGGCGGGTGCCGGCGCCGGACAGCAGCACGACCAGCGGGTTGCCGACGAGCCCGGCCAGGCGCCGGACGCTGGTCGGCTCGAAGGACTGCAGGACGACCGGCGAGTGCTTCCCGTCCTTGCCGTGCCTGCGCAGGGCGCGGGCGACCCGCTCCTCCAGGCCGAGGCCCAGCTTGCGGAAGTAGGTGGGGTGCTTGAGCTCGGGGTAGATCCAGACCTGCTTGCCGCGCCGCCGGGTCTGCTCGTCCTGCCAGCGGAGCACCTCTTCGAAGGTGGGGATCTCCCAGCGGCCGTCGTACAGGGTGTTGTGGGGGCGGTTGGCGGGGATGCGCTCGGTGGCGCGGAGCGTCTTGAGCTCGGCGAGGGTGAAGTCCTCGGTGAACCAGCCGGTGGTGGCCACGCCGTCGAGCGTCTTGGTCCGCCTGCGGCCGGCGAACTCGGGGTGGTCCGCGACGTCCGTGGTGCCGCCGATCTCGGGTTCGTGGCGGCAGACGAGGTGGCCGTCCCGGGTGGGGACCAGGTCGCCGGCCTCGACGATGTCGGCGCCCATGTCCAGGGCCAGCTGGTAGGCGCCGAGAGTGTGCTCGGGCCGGTGGCCGCTGGCGCCCCGGTGCCCGATGACCGTCGGGACGGGCAGCCCCTTCAGGCCGGTGCCGCCGTGCCGGGTGCCGGCGGCTCTCGCCGTGCCGGGCAGACCGAGGACGGCTCCGCCCGCGCCGAGCACGGCCGCGCCGAGGAGCGCCCGCCGCCCGGTTCCGCCCGCCCGCTCGTCCGTCTCCTGCGTTCCCATGAGCGCCCTCCTGCCGTCGGCTCCTGCGGTGCGCGCCGATCGTAGGGGCGCGCACGTGACGGACGGGAGACCCCTGAGGGAACACCGGGGTGACGGGGGATGGCGTACGCGCGGCGGTGTCTGACGGTTCGTCGGCTTGACCGCGGCGGGACGGGGTACGCGGACGGCGACGAGGACGGCCACGACGGACACCGCGGGCTCACGCCCTGGGGACGCGACGTGCCTCACATCGTTCCGGCCGGGTTGCCGCCGTGTGACGGCGCGGCCCCGCAGGTGAACGCGCGTCAACAGTGCGTAAGACCTCGGTGAACCCGACGTGCGTCGCCCCATGGACCGCGAGTAATGTCCTCACCTGCACAGACTCGCACCGCGTTCCTCGACGTACCCCAGACACCGCTCGACACCGCTCGACACTCTCTTGACAACCGGAGGGCCCGTTGTCCCGCTTCGCGCTCATCAAGGCAGTGCTCGGTCCGATCATGCGCCTGATGTTCCGCCCACAGGTGGAGGGCGCGGAGCACATCCCGGCCGACGGCCCGGTGATCATGGCCGGCAACCATCTGACGTTCATCGACTCGATCGTCCTGCCCCTGGTCACCAAGCGCCAGGTGGTCTTCATCGGCAAGGACGAGTACGTCACCGGCAAGGGCCTCAAGGGCCGGCTGATGGCGTGGTTCTTCACCGGCGTCGGCATGATCCCCGTGGACCGGGACGGCGCGAACGGCGGTGTGGCGGCGCTGATGACCGGACGCCGGGTGCTGGAGGAGGGCCGGGTGTTCGGCATCTACCCCGAGGGCACCCGCTCCCCCGACGGCCGCCTCTACCGCGGCCGTACGGGCATCGCCCGGCTCACCCTGATGACCGGCGCGCCCGTGGTGCCGTTCGCGATGATCGGCACCGACAAGCTCCAGCCCGGCGGCCGGGGCATCCCGCGGCCGGGCAAGGTCACGGTCCGCTTCGGCGAGGCGATGGAGTTCTCGCGGTACGAGGGCATGGACCGCGACCGGTACGTGCTGCGGGCGGTGACCGACTCCGTGATGGCGGAGGTCATGCGGCTGTCGGGGCAGGAGTACGTGGACATGTACGCCACGAAGGCGAAGAAGGCCGCGTAGCGCGCCGGCACCGGGCACACGGCGACGGCGGGCCGCCTCCCGGGCGGCCCGCCGTCGCCGTGTCCGGCACCCGCCCTCGGGGCCGCACCGCGGTTCCGCCCGTCCCGCACCGGGCGCACTCCGCGGACCGGGCCGCCGGGCGCGCCCCCGCCGGGACCCGCCTCCCGGCCCGAGCCCCGGGCCCTCCCCGCGTACCGGGACCCGCCTCCCGGCCCGAGCCCCGGGCCCTCCCCGCGTACCGGGACCCGCCCTCCGGCCCGAGCCCCGGACGCACCCGCGTATCAGGACCCGCCTTCCGGCCCAAACCTCCAGGCGCACCCACGTACCGACGCACCCACGCACCCGCGCATCGGGCCCCGCCCCGGCGGAGGCGGGTCCCGGTGCGTGGGGCGGGCCCTCGGGGCGGCCGCACGGTCACCCGTGCTCGACGCCGTCCTCCAGCTTCTGCCCGCGCAGCAGGAACCAGGCCGCCACGGACGCCGCCAGCAGGACCACCGCGCCGGCGCCCGCCGCGAGGGCCAGGCCGTCGACGAAGGACTGCCGGGCCGCGTCCAGCATCGCCGACGCCGTGGGGGCGGGCAGGCGGGCGGCCGCCTCCACGGCTCCGCCCAGCGACTCGTGGGCCGCGGCCGGGGTGCCCGCCGGGCCGGTGAAGTCCCGGTACACGCCGGTGACGATCGAGCCGAGCAGGGCGATGCCGAGGGCCGCGCCGAGCTCGTACGCCGTCTCGGAGACCGCGGAGGCGGCGCCCGCCTGCTCCTTGGGCACGCTGGAGAGGATCACGTCGGCGGTGACGGTGAACGAGAACCCGGCGCCGACGCCGACGACCAGCAGCGCCGCGCCCAGCAGCGGGTAGCCGGTGGACTGGCCGATGACGGTCAGCGCGGCGAGCGCCGTGCCGACCGCGGCGAGTCCGCCGGAGACCACGGCCCGCACCGAGAAGCGCCGGGCCGCGCGGCCCGCGATCAGACCGGCCGCCACCGCGCCGACGGCGGCGGGCAGTTCGGCCAGCCCCGCCTCGAACGGCCGCCTGCCCTGCACGAGTTGCAGGTACTGGGAGAGGAAGAACACCAGGCCGGACAGGCCCAGGATGGTCAGCAGGTCGGCCAGGACGGCGCCGCTGAAGCCGCGGTTGCGGAACAGCCGCATGTCCAGCAGCGGGGCCGGCAGGGTGAACTGACGGCGGACGAACCCGTACAGGGCGGCGGCGCCCAGCAGGCCCGCGGCGAGCGTGGCCCACGCGAAGCCGTGTGCGGCGGTCTCCTTGACCGCGTACACGACGCCGACCACACCGGCCAGCGACAGCAGGACGCTGGGCAGGTCCCAGGGGCCCGGGTCCGGATTGCGGGACTCCGGCAGCATCTTGACGCCGACGAGGACGAGGACCGCCATCACCGGCAGGTTGATCAGGAAGACCGACCCCCACCAGAAGTGCTCCAGCAGGAATCCGCCGGCGATCGGGCCGACCGCCGTGCCGGCGGAGGCGGTGGCGCCCCAGATGCCGACGGCGAGGCTGCGCTCGCGCGGGTCGTGGAAGAGGTTGCGGATCAGGGCGAGGGTGGCCGGCATCAGGGTGGCGCCCGCGACCCCGAGCAGGGCCCGGGCCAGGATCATCAGCTCGGGCGTGGTCGCGTAGGCGTTCAGGACGGAGACCGCGCCGAACGCCGTCGCGCCGAGGAGCAGGATCCGCTTGCGGCCGATGCGGTCGCCGAGGCTGCCCATGGAGACGAGCAGTCCGGCGATGACGAACGAGTAGACGTCGCCGATCCACAGCAGCTGGGTGCCGGAGGGCCTGAGGTCCTCGCTGATGTAGGGGGTCGCGAGACCGAGGACGGTCGCGTCGACGGCCACCAGCAGCACGGCCAGCACGAGGACGGCGAGGGCGAGCCAGCGGCCCGGCCGCTTCACCTCCGCCGTGGGCGCCGGCTGCAGGGTGCTGGTCATGATTCCTCTCTCCGTGTCGCACCGCCGAGCAACAGCTCGGCGATCATGTGGGGGAAGTCCTTGGCGGCCACCCGGCCGTCCAGTACGGCCCAGGCGCCCGAGGCGATCAGCCCGTAGAGGGCCTCCGTGAGCCAGACCGGGCTGAGGTCGATCCGGAACTCGCCGTTTCGCTGGCCCTGCCGGAACAGCTCGGCCATGCGCGCGTCGAGCCGGGTCCAGCCCTCGTGCTGCGCACCGCCCTCGAAGAGCTGGCTCTCGCTGTAGAGGAAGGCGAGCAGTCCGGCGACGGGCTCGATCTCGCGCACCAGCCGCCGTACGGCGTCGCTCGCGCTGCCCTCGTCCGGCCGGGCCCGGTCCACCGCGGCCTCGCACTCGGCGATGCACAGCGCCTCCAGCGCGCGCACGAGCGCGTCGCGCCCGGCGAAGTGGCGGTGCAGGGTGGCCCGGCTGATCCCGGCGTGCTTGGCGACCTCGTCCATGGTCGCGGTGGATTTGCGGGTCAGCAGGGCCGCGGCACTGCGCAGCACGTGGTCACGGTCGACAGCCATGAGACAACCATAGCCCACATGAGACATTCTTGTCTCATTACGAGTATGTGTGACTCAAAGCGCCTGGTCAGGGCGGGTGCGGTCAGTGCCAGGGCAGCTGCCCGCGCCGCTCCCAGTACGCGCGGGGGTCCTCGGCGAGAGCGGCCAGCCGGGAAAGGTGGCCGTCGTCCAGGTCGACGGCGGGGGCGTGCAGGTTGGAGGCGAGCTGGGCGGTGGTCACGGCGCCGGAGAGGACGACGCCGGCCCAGGGCTGCCGCAGGATCACCGCGAGGGCGACCGCGTCGCAGCCCATGCCGGTCTCCCGGGCCACGGACTTCAGGGCGTCCGGCGCGTGCGGCCCGGCGAGCCGCCCGTTGGCCATGCCCTCCTTGACGATCACCGTGAGCCCGGCGTCGTGCGCCTCGGCGAGCGCGGGGCCGGCGGAGGTCTCCAGCAGGTTGTACGTCGACTGGACGGTACGGAAGAGGGGCTCGCCGCCGACCGTGACGGCGAGCGCGGCGCGGATGGCGTCGGCCTGGGCGGGACCGCTGGTGGAGAAGCCGACGCTGACGCCCCGGGCGGCGGCCTCGGCCAGCCGGGCGTGCAGGTCCTCGTCGGTGAGGGCGGGGCTGTCCGGGGTCACCGAGTGGATCTGGTAGAGGTCGAGCCGGTCGCCGAGCAGGGCGTCGGTCTCGGCGCGCTGGCGTTCGTACGCGGCGACGCTGTGGTCCTTGACCTCGTGCCGCTCGGCGTCGGTGGACCAGCCGGCGGTGTAGGTGTAGCCCCACTTGCTGCCGACCACCACGTCGGTGGCCTCGGGGCGGGCGCGGAGCCACTCGGCGAGGAACTCCTCGGAGCGGCCGTAGGAGCGGGCGGCGTCGACGTACCGGACGCCCTGCGCGTAGGCGGCGTCGAGGAGCTCGTGGGTGCGCCTGCGCAGCGCCTCGACGCCGCGGTCCTCTCCGAGGTCGGTGTCGCGGCCGAGGGTGATGTAGCCCGGGCGGCCGACGGCGGCGAGTCCGAGGCCGATGTGGCAGGTCGGGGTCGTGGCGGTGGCCAGGCGGGCGAAGGGCATCGCGGGCTCCGGGGTCGGGTCCGGCAGGGTTTCCGACCAACGTAACCCGGGATGACCTTCGCCTCAGGGGTGGTTCGTGCGGTGGGGTGGCGGGTGCGGGGAGCGGGCAGCTCGCCACTCCCCGTTCCCCGCTCCCCGGTCCTGGCGGGCGCTCCCCGTTCCCCGCTCCCCGGTCCTAGCGGGCGCTCCCCTTGGCCCGCGCCCAGGCGTGCTGCTGCTCCACGTCCGCCTTGACCTCGGCGAGCTGGACGGCGACGGCCTCCGGCGCCGTACCGCCGCGGCCGTTGCGGGAGGCGAGGGCGCCGGGGACGTTCAGGACCGAGCGGACCTCGGGGGTGAGGTGGGGGGAGATCTTGGCGAACTGCTCGTCGGTCAGGTCGTCGAGCTCCTTGCCCTCGGCCTCGGCGGCCTTCACGCACTCGCCGGCGACCTCGTGCGCGACCCGGAAGGGGACGCCCTGCTTCACCAGCCACTCGGCGATGTCGGTGGCGAGGGAGAACCCGGCCGGGGCCAGCTCCTCCATCCGCTCGCGGTGGACGGTGAGCGTGGCCATCATGCCGGTGAGGGCCGGCAGCAGGACCTCCAGCTGGTCGATGGAGTCGAAGACCGGCTCCTTGTCCTCCTGGAGGTCGCGGTTGTAGGCGAGCGGGAGGGCCTTGAGGGTCGCCATGAGGCCGGTCAGGTTGCCGATCAGGCGGCCGGACTTGCCGCGCGCGAGCTCGGCGATGTCCGGGTTCTTCTTCTGCGGCATGATCGACGAGCCGGTGGAGAAGGCGTCGTGCAGGGTCACGAAGGAGAACTCCTTCGTGTTCCAGATGATGACCTCCTCGGCGATGCGGGAGAGGTTCACCCCGATCATCGCGGTGACGAAGGCGAACTCGGCGGCGAAGTCGCGGGAGGCGGTGCCGTCGATGGAGTTGGCCGCGCTGCCGTGCTCGAAGCCGAGGTCCTTCGCGACCGCCTCCGGGTCCAGGCCGAGGGAGGACCCGGCCAGCGCGCCGGAGCCGTACGGCGACACGGCCGTGCGCTCGTCCCACTGGCGCAGCCGCTCGGCGTCCCGGGACAGGGCCTGGACGTGGGCGAGGACGTGGTGGGCGAAGAGCACCGGCTGGGCGTGCTGGAGGTGGGTGCGGCCGGGCATCGCCACGTCCGGGTGGGCCTCGGCGAGGCCGATCAGCGCGTCCTGGAGGTCGGCGATCAGGCCGCCGATGATCCGGGCGTGGTCGCGCAGGTACATCCGGAAGAGGGTGGCCACCTGGTCGTTGCGCGACCGGCCGGCGCGGAGCTTGCCGCCGAGGTCGGGGCCGAGCCGCTCCAGCAGGCCGCGCTCCAGGGCGGTGTGGACGTCCTCGTCGGCGATCGTGCCGGTGAAGGCGCCGGAGGCGACGTCCGCCTCCAGTTCGTCGAGCCCGGCGATCATGCGGGTCAGCTCGTCCTCGGTGAGCAGCCCCGCCTTGTGGAGCACGCGCGCGTGGGCGCGGGAACCGGCGATGTCGTAGGGCGCCAGCCGCCAGTCGAAGTGGACGGAGGCGGACAGCTTCGCCAGGGCCTCGGCGGGACCGTCGGCGAAACGGCCGCCCCAGAGCCGTACGTCACCGCTGTTGCTGCTCACTTGCGTTGCTCCTCGGGAGGGTCTGCGGGAGATCCGGATGTGCCGCCGCCTCCCCACCCGTGCGTGATCCGTGAGCGATCGGTGAGTGGGGAGGCGGCGGCCAAGCTGATGCGTGCGAGGGGTCGCCGGGCGCCCCTCCTGTTCGGGACTCTTACGCCAGGTCCCGCTTGGCGGCGATCTTCGCCGACAGGCTGTAGATGTCGATGAAGCCCTTGGCCGCGGCCTGGTCGAAGGTGTCGCCGGTGTCGTAGGTGGCGAGGTTGAAGTCGTACAGCGACGACTGCGAGCGCCGGCCGGTGACGACCGCGCGACCGCCGTGCAGGGTCATCCGGATGTCGCCGGAGACGTGCTGGTTGGCCTCCTCGACGAAGCCGTCCAGGGCGCGCTTGAGCGGGGAGAACCACAGGCCGTCGTAGACCAGCTCGCTCCAGCGCTGCTCGACCTGGCGCTTGTAGCGGGCCAGTTCGCGCTCGACGGTGACGTTCTCCAGCTCCTGGTGGGCGGTGATCAGGGCGATCGCGCCCGGCGCCTCGTACACCTCGCGGGACTTGATGCCGACGAGGCGGTCCTCGACCATGTCGATCCGGCCCACGCCCTGGGCGCCGGCGCGCTCGTTGAGCTGCTGGATGGCCTGGAGCACGGTGACGGGCTTGCCGTCGATGGCGACCGGGACGCCCCGCTCGAAGGTGATGACCACCTCGTCGGCCTCGCGCGGGAGGGCCGGGTTCTGGGTGTAGTCGTAGATGTCCTCGATCGGCGCGTTCCAGATGTCCTCCAGGAAGCCGGTCTCGATGGCCCGGCCGAAGACGTTCTGGTCGATGGAGTACGGCGACTTCTTGGTGGTCGCGATCGGCAGGCCCTTCTCCTCGCAGAAGGCGATGGCCTTGTCGCGGGTCATGGCGTAGTCGCGGACCGGGGCGATGCACTTCAGGTCGGGGGCGAGGGCGACGATGCCGGCCTCGAAGCGGACCTGGTCGTTGCCCTTGCCGGTGCAGCCGTGGGCGACCGTGGTGGCGCCGTGCTTCTGGGCGGCGGCGACCAGGTGCTTGACGATCACCGGGCGGGACAGGGCGGAGACCAGCGGGTAGCGGTCCATGTACAGGGCGTTGGCCTTGATCGCCGGGAGGCAGTACTCGTCGGCGAACTCGTCCCTGGCGTCCGCGACCTCGGCCTCGACGGCGCCGCAGGCGAGCGCGCGCTTGCGGATGACGTCCAGGTCCTCGCCGCCCTGGCCGACGTCGACCGCAACGGCGATGACCTCGGCGCCCGTCTCCTCGGCGATCCAGCCGATGGCGACGGAGGTGTCCAGACCGCCGGAGTAGGCGAGTACGACGCGCTCGGTCACGGGGTTCTCCTCACAGTGCATTCGCTGATATGCATGAGTATGCAGGAGTCCGCATGATTCGTCAATCCGCCTCCGGAGGCGCCCGGCGAGAGCGGAAGCGGATCGGCGAATTCATTAGTCAGGCGAAGTAATGACGTCTACGATCTCAGTCATGGGAAAGACCTATGAGCGCATCGACGGCCGGCTCCGCACCTTCATCGAGTCCCAGCCCCTCTTCTTCACCGCCACGGCGCCCCTGGCCGCCGACGGCACGGTCAACCTCTCCCCCAAAGGGCTCAAGGGCTCCTTCGCGGTGCTCGACGACCGCACGGTGGCCTACCTCGACTTCGCCGGCTCCACCGCCGAGACCATCGCCCACCTGCGGGAGAACGGCCGGATCACCCTGATGTGGTGCGCGTTCCAGGGCCCGCCGAACATCGTCCGCGTGCACGGCCGCGGCGAGGCGGTCCTCAGGGACGACCCGCGCTTCAAGGACCTGCTCGCCCGCTTCCCGGACATCGACCCCGCCCGGCACGGCCTGCGCGCGATCGTCGTCGTGACGGCCGAGCTGATCCGCGACTCCTGCGGGTACGCGGTCCCCCTCATGACGTACGAGGACGACCGCGACCTGCACGGCAAGCGCTTCGCCCGCGAGGACGACGCCTCGCTCAGCGCCTACTTCGCCAAGAAGGAGCACATAGCGACCAGCCTGGACGGACTTCCCGGGCTGCCGTTGCCGCTGCCCCCGTCTACGGTCTGAGCCATGCGCCCCGCACGCCCCGGCGTCGTCGCCGTCCTCGTCTCCGCGTCCCTCCTCGCGCTCGGTGCCGCGCCCGCCGGCGGGCCGCCGGCGAAGCCCTTGCCGGAGCGGATGGCCGACACCGGCGGCGGCCGTCAGCTGATCACCGCCGTCGCCCCGCGGACCGGCTCCACCACGGGCACGGTCACCTGGTGGGACCGCCGGGGCGGGCGGTGGGTGAAGGCCGGTTCCGCGCCCGCCCGCTTCGGGGCGAAGGGGCTGGTGGAGGGCGCCGCGCGGCGGCAGGGCACGAACACCACGCCCACCGGGCTGTACGGCCTGCCGTACGCCTTCGGCATCGCGCCGGCGCCGCGCGGCACGGCGTACCCCTACCGCCCGGTGCGGCAGGACTCCTGGTGGTGCCAGGACAACGGCTCCCGCTCCTACAACCGCTGGACCGAGCCCCGCCCGGCCGACTGCGCCGCCGCCGAGGCCGAGCACCTCATCACGTACGGCACGCAGTACGCGCACGCGCTCGTCGTCGGCTTCAACTACGACCGTCCGGTGCGCGGGCGCGGCGCGGGCATCTTCCTGCACGTGAACGGGCGGGGGGCGACGGCGGGGTGCGTGTCGGTGCCGGCGGGGGCGATGCGCCGGATCCTGGCCTGGGCCGACCCGGCGGCCCGGCCGCACCTCGCCATCGGCACGTCGGGCGGGGCGACGGCGATCACGCGGTACTGAGAGCCCCGGACAGAAGGGGCGCCCGGCTCGCGATGCCTGGCACGCACGCTCGCAAGGCACCGGACGCCGCGAGCTGATCGGACTCCTTCTGCTCGGGGCTCTGAGGCAGGGACGGGACCGGCCGGTCAGCCGCCGTTCTGCGCCAGCCGCAGCAGGTGGTCCGCCAGCGCCTGGCCCCCGTCCGGGTTCCGGCTGATCAGCAGCAGCGTGTCGTCACCGGCGATCGTCCCGAGGATGTCGTGCAGCTCCGCCTGGTCGATGGCCGAGGCCAGGAACTGCGCCGCCCCCGGCGGGGTGCGCAGGACCACGAGGTTCGCGGACGCCTCCGCGGAGATCAGCAGCTCCTGGGAGAGCCGCCGCATCCGCTCCTCCTTGGCCGACTCCCCCAGCGGCGCGCGCGGGGTGCGGAAGCCGCCCTCGCTCGGGACCGCGTAGATGAGGTCGCCGTCGGTGTTGCGGATCTTCACCGCGTTCAGCTCGTCCAGGTCCCGGGAGAGCGTCGCCTGCGTGACGCTCAGCCCGTCGTCGGCGAGGAGTTTCGCCAACTGGCTCTGGGAGCGCACCGGCTGCCGGTTGAGGATGTCCACGATCCGGCGGTGGCGTGCGGTGCGGGTCTGCGGCACGGCAGGCCCGGGGTGCTGTCCGTGGTCCTGCGCCTGGCTCATCGTCGTCTCATTCTCCGGATCGTCCGTCCCCGTGGGCTTCGTCCAGGATGCCGGGCAGCGCCCCGAGGAAGGCGCCCACCGCATCGTCGCCGAGATTCAGCGGCGGCATCAGCCGTACGACATCGGGTGCAGGCGCGTTCACGAGGATCCCGGCGTCCTGGGCCGCCTGCTGCACCTGCGGCGCGAGCGGCTCGGTGAGCACGATACCCAGGAGCAGGCCCGCGCCCCGGACGTGGGCGACCAGGGGGTGGCCCAGCGCCTCGATCCCGCCGCGCAGTTTCTCGCTCTGCCGCTTGACGTTGTCCAGCAGTCCCTCGCGGGCGATGGTGTCGAGGACGGCGAGGCCGGCGGCGCAGGCGACCGGGTTGCCGCCGAAGGTGGTGCCGTGCTGGCCCGGCCGGAGCAGCTCGGCGGCGCGGCCGAAGGCGACGGTGGCGCCGAGCGGAAGGCCACCGCCCAGGCCCTTGGCGAGGGTGACGACGTCGGGCAGGACGCCCTCGTGGGCCTGGTACTCGAACCAGGTCCCGGTCCGTCCGATGCCGGTCTGCACCTCGTCCAGCACCAGCAGCGAGCCGGTGGCGGCGGTGATGGCGCGGGCCGCCTTGAGGTAGCCGGGGGGCGGGACGACGACGCCGTTCTCGCCCTGGACGGGCTCGATGACGACGAGGGCCGTCTCCTCGGTGACCGCGGCGGCCAGCGCCTGGGCGTCGCCGTAGGGCACGTGGGTGACGTCGCCGGGCAGCGGCAGGAAGGGCTCCTGCTTGGCGGGCTGGCCGGTGAGCGCGAGGGCGCCCATGGTGCGGCCGTGGAAGCCGCCGTGGGTGGCGACCATGCGGGTCCGTCCGGTCAGCCGGCCGATCTTGAAGGCGCCTTCGTTGGCCTCGGCGCCGGAGTTGCAGAAGAAGACCTTGCCGCTGCGGCCGAAGAGCTGGAGCAGCCGTTCGGCGAGGGCGACGGGCGGCTCGGCGACGAAGAGGTTGGAGACGTGGCCGAGGGAGGCGATCTGCCGGCTGACGGCCTCCACGATCGCCGGGTGGGCGTGGCCGAGGGCGTTGACCGCGATGCCGCCGACGAAGTCGAGGTACTCCTTGCCGTCGGCGTCCCACAGCCTCACGCCCTCGCCGCGGACGAGGGGCAGCCGCGGGGTGCCGTAGTTGTCCATGAGCGCGCCTTGCCACCGCGCGGTCAGTTCCTCGTTGCTCACGACTCCCCCTGAGCGCTCTGATCGGTCTGCTCGGTCTGCTCGCTGTCGTCGGGCACGACCATGGTGCCGATGCCCTCGTCGGTGAAGATCTCCAGCAGGATCGAGTGCTGGACCCGGCCGTCGATGACGCGGGCGGTGTGCACGCCGTTGCGTACGGCGTGCAGGCAGCCCTCCATCTTCGGGACCATGCCGCTGGACAGCTCCGGCAGGAGTTTCTCCAGCTGGGACGCGGTGAGGCGGCTGATCACCTCGTCGGAGTGCGGCCAGTCCTCGTAGAGGCCCTCGACGTCGGTGAGGACCATGAGGGTCTCGGCGCCCAGTGCCGCAGCGAGTGCCGCAGCCGCCGTATCAGCATTGACGTTGTAGACATGTCCGTCGTCCTGGGAACGGGCGATCGAGGAGACGACCGGGATGCGGCCGTCGGCCAGCAGCGCCTCGATCGCGCCGGTGTCGATCTCGGTGATCTCGCCGACCCGCCCGATGTCGACGGGCTCGCCGTCGATCTCGGGCCGGTGCTTGACGGCGGTCATGGTGTGCGCGTCCTCGCCGGTGAGGCCGACGGCGAGCGGGCCGTGCCGGTTGAGCAGCCCGACCAGCTCCCGCTGCACCTGCCCGGCCAGCACCATCCGTACGACGTCCATGGCGTCCTCGGTGGTGACGCGCAGGCCCGCCCTGAACTCGCTGACGATGCCGTGCCGGTCGAGCGCGGCGCTGATCTGGGGGCCGCCGCCGTGCACGACGACCGGCTTGAGGCCGGCGTGGTGCAGGAAGACGACGTCCTGGGCGAAGGCGGCCTTCAGGTCCTCGTCCACCATGGCGTTGCCGCCGAACTTGATGACGACGGTCTTGCCGCGGTGGCGGGTCAGCCAGGGCAGCGCCTCGATGAGGATGCGGGCCTTGGGGAGCGCGGTGTGTCTGCGCGTCGTTCCGTTGCTCATGTCGCTCATGAGGAGTAGGCGCTGTTCTCGTGGACGTAGTCGGCGGTGAGGTCGTTGGTCCAGATGGTGGCGGTCTCGGTGCCGGCGGCGAGGTCGGCGACGATGTGGACCTCGCGGTAGCGCATGTCGACCTTGTCGCGGTCCTCGCCGACGGAGCCGTTCTTGCAGACCCAGACGCCGTTGATGGCGACGTTCAGCCGGTCGGGCTCGAAGGCGGCCTTGGTCGTGCCGATGGCGGAGAGCACCCGGCCCCAGTTGGGGTCCTCGCCGTGGAGGGCGCACTTGAGGAGGTTGTTGCGGGCGATGGAGCGGCCCACCTCGACGGCGTCGTCCTCGGTCGCGGCGCCCACGACCTCGACCTTGATGTCCTTGCTGGCGCCCTCGGCGTCGCCGATGAGCTGCCGGCCCAGGTCGTCGCAGACGGTCCGCACGGCCTCGGCGAACTCGGCGTATCCGGGGGTGATCCCGGAGGCGCCGGAGGCGAGCAGCAGCACGGTGTCGTTGGTGGACATGCAGCCGTCGGAATCGACGCGGTCGAAGGTGACCCTGGTGGCGGCGCGCAGCGCCTTGTCGAGGACGGCGCTGTCGAGGTCGGCGTCGGTGGTGATCACGACCAGCATGGTGGCCAGGCCCGGCGCGAGCATGCCGGCGCCCTTGGCCATGCCGCCGACGGTCCAGCCGTCCTTGGTGACCACGGACGTCTTGTGGACGGTGTCGGTGGTCTTGATGGCGATGGCGGCCTTCTCTCCGCCGTGCTCGGACAGCCGGGCGGCGGCGGTCTCGACGCCGGGCAGCAGCTTGTCCATCGGCAGCAGGACGCCGATGAGGCCGGTGGAGCAGACGGCGACCTCGCCGGCGCCGCAGCCGAGCACCTCGGCGGCCTTCTCGGCGGTGGCGTGGGTGTCCTGGAAGCCCTGCGGGCCGGTGCAGGCGTTGGCGCCACCGGAGTTGAGGACGACGGCCGCGAGCTGCCCGCTCTTGAGGACCTGCTCGGACCACAGGACGGGCGCGGCCTTGACGCGGTTGGAGGTGAAGACGCCCGCGGCGGCGCGGCGCGGCCCGTCGTTGACCACGAGGGCCAGGTCCGGGCTGCCGTTCTCCTTGATCCCGGCGGCGATGCCCGCCGCCCGGAACCCCTGTGCTGCCGTGACGCTCACGGTGCGACTCCGATCGTGGAAAGTCCGAGCTCCTCGGGGAGGCCGAGGGCGATGTTCATGCTCTGGACGGCACCGCCCGCGGTGCCCTTGGTCAGGTTGTCGATGGCGCTGACGGCGATGATGCGGCCCGCGGCCGCGTCGTGGGCGACCTGCACCTGAACGGCGTTGGAACCGTACACGGACGCGGTGGCGGGCCACTGCCCCTCGGGGAGCAGGTGGACGAAGGGCTCGTCGGCGAGGGCCTTCTCGTACGCGGCGCGCACGGAGTCCGCGGTGACGCCGTCGCGCGCCTTGGCGCTGCACGTGGCGAGGATGCCGCGGGGCATCGGCGCGAGGGTCGGCGTGAACGACACGGAGACGGGCTCGCCGGCCGCCGCGGAGAGGTTCTGGATCATCTCCGGGGTGTGCCGGTGGACGCCGCCGACGCCGTACGGCGACATCGAGCCCATGACCTCGCTGCCCAGCAGGTGGGGCTTGGGCGCCTTGCCCGCGCCGGAGGTGCCGGACGCGGCGACGATCACCGCCTCGGCCTCGGCCAGGCCCGCCGCGTAGGCCGGGAAGAGGGCGAGGGAGACGGCGGTCGGGTAGCAGCCGGGCACCGCGATGCGCTTGGACCCCTCCAGCGCGGCGCGGGCGCCCGGCAGTTCGGGCAGGCCGTAGGGCCAGGTGCCGGCGTGCGGGGAGCCGTAGAACCGCTCCCAGTCGGCCGCGTCCTTCAGCCGGAAGTCGGCGCCCATGTCGACGACCAGCACGTCCGGGCCGAGCCGCTCGGCGACGGCGGCGGACTGGCCGTGCGGCAGCGCCAGGAAGACGACGTCGTGTCCGGCGAGGGCCTCGGGGGTGGTCGGCTCCAGCACCCGTCCGGCCAGCGGCAGCAGGTGCGGCTGGAGCGCGCCCAGCCGCTGCCCCGCGTTGGAGTTGCCGGTCAGGGCGCCGATCTCGACCTCGGGGTGGGCCAGGAGCAGGCGCAGCAGTTCTCCGCCCGCGTATCCGCTCGCTCCGGCCACTGCCGCTCGTACCACCATGGAAACCCTCCTCCTGGATGGCATGACTATACGTATCGATGCACGTTTATGCAATACCGTACGGGGCCGGCCACCGCGGGCACCGTGCCCGGCCCGCCGAGGAGTGAAGACCGGTCGCACCCGACCCGGTCGGGCACGGAATGCCGGGTCCGGCGGGGCGCCCGCCGCCTGGCGTGGCGGTCGGGAAAGAGGAAGGAGACCGGGAGTACTGGAGCATCTGAACCAGGCCCTGGAGCACATCGAGCGCCGCCTCGGACGGCAGGCCGACGTGGCCGGGCCGGCGCGCGCCGCGGCCGGGCGCCTGCCGGCCTCTCCGGCCGGCCGAAGCGCCCGGCCGCGGCGCGTGCCGGTTTCACGCGGGGTCCGCGGGCGGCGGTGGCCCCGCGCCGGCGGCTTCCACCACGGTCTCCCCGGCCCGGGTGCGTGCGTAGAGCACCTCTCTGCCCGCCCGGTGGGCGCTGACCAGCCCGGCGTTGCGCAGGGCCGTCAGGTGCTGGGAGACGCCGCCGGGGGTCAGCCCGGTGCGGCGGGCGAGGCCGGTGGTCGAGGCGGGGGCGGTCAGCTCGGTCAGGAGGGTGGCCCGGGAGCGGCCGAGCACCGCCGCCAGAGCGTCGGACACGGTCGCGGGCCGCCGGTGCCAGAGCGTGCCGACCGCGCGGGGCGGATAACGCAGCGAGGGCTGCCACGGTTCGTCGAGCACGGAGAACACGCGCGGCCATACGAAGGCGGACGGCATCAGCAGCAGGCCCCGGCCGTCGAGCCGGCGCGCTCCACGCGCGCTGCGGTGCTCCAGGTGCAGCCTGCCCGCGGCCCAGGTGACCTGGGGATCGAGGTCCGCGAACAGGTGCTGGGCGCCGCCGTCGACCAGGCGGCCGGCGCGGTAGCGGATGTCGTCCTCCAGCAGGGTGAGGATGCGGGACCAGTACGGTTCCAGGGCCAGCTCCCAGTACGCCTCGATCACGTCGGCCAGCCGTCCGAGCCCGGCCGCCGGGTCGGCGCGCAGGGCCGCCATCCGCGCGGGCGGCACCTCGGCCGTCGTACGCAGCACTTCCGGCGGGGTGGCCCGGACCGTGGCCAGCTCCACGTCCAGGGACGGCAGCGGCGTGGTGGGCGGCGGGCAGAGGAATCCCGGTACCCGGCCGGCCCACGGCGAGCGGGTGGGCACCGGGACCAGGTCGAACAGCGGCCCGAGGTCGAGGTCCGCCGCCGCCAGCCGCGGGCGGACCTGTCCGGCCCAGGCGCGGTGCAGGCCGTGCCCGTCCGCGCCCTTGAGGACCCGGACGCTGCACACGACCTCCCATAACGGGGAGATCGCGAAGCGGGTACGGGCCACGTCCTCCAGACCGAGCTCTATTTCGATCATTCAGCCCAGGCTAAATGAATGGAGGTGGCGGCCCGTGATCGCCCACGGTGGCGCGCATGAACGAAAGACCCCGTTCCCCGTGGCGGCTGCGCGACTTCCGCGTGCTGTTCGCCGCCGGCGCCCTCAGCCATCTCGGCACCAACGTCGGCTACGTGGCGATCCCGCTGCTCGCCGTCACCGTCCTCGACGCGGGCCCCGGCCAGGCCGGTGCGCTGGCCGCGCTGTCCACCGCCGCCTTCCTCCTCATCGGTCTGCCCGCGGGCGCCTGGGTGGACCGCCTGCCCGGCCGCCGGGTGCTGGTGGCCGCCGACGCCGCCCGCGCCGTGCTGTTCGCCTCGGTCCCGCTCGCCTGGTGGCTGGACGTGCTGTCGCTGCCGCAGCTGTACGCGGTGGTGCTGCTGAACGGCTGCGCCACGGTCTTCTTCGAGGTCGGCTCGCAGAGCGTCCTGCCCGAACTGGTCGGCCGCGAGCGCCTCGTCCCGGCGAACGCCGCCCTGGTGAGCCTGATGGCCGGCGCCAACATCGCCGGCCGCGGCGCCGGCGGCTTCCTGGTCCAGCTCTTCACGGCGCCCCTGGCGATCCTCGGCGGCGCCGTCGCCTACCTGGCCTCCGCGGCCGGTCTGACGGGCATCGGCCGGCGAGGCGCTCCCGCCGTGGCCGCCGGCCGGCGCCGGCTGCGGACGGAGGTGGCCGAAGGGCTGCGTCACGTCCTCGGCAGCCGCGAACTGCGGGCGCTGGCGTTCACCGCGGCCCTCACCAACCTCGGCGTGCAGATGATCAATGCCGTGCTGCCGGTGCTGTTCACCCGCGAACTGCGCCTGCCCGCCGGGGCGCTCGGGACGTACTGGGCGGCCGGCGGCGTGGGCCTCCTGCTCGGCGCCGGTCTCGCCCGCCGCCTCGCCGGGCGCCTCGGCCACGGCCGCGCCCTGGGGCTGGCCGGACTCTGGTTCGCGCCCGCCGCGTTCGCCGTCGGGCTGATCGGTGACGGGCCGTGGCTGTGGGTGGCGGGCGCCGGGTGGCTGGCGGCCATGGCCAAGACGGGCATCGACAACGTCCTCGGCGTCACCCTGCGCCAGCACCTGACCCCGGACCCGCTGCTCGGCCGCATGAACGCCACCTTCCGGTTCCTGCTCACCGGTGCCCTGGCGGTCGGTTCCGCGCTCGGCGGTCTCGTCGGCCAGGTGGCGGGCGTACGCGTGGCCGTCTGGGCCGGGGCGATCTGCCTGGCGGGCGCCTTCCTGCCGGTCTTCTGCTCCCCCGTCCGCACGCTGCGGGAGCTTCCGGCGGCCACGACGCCGCCCCGCCGGACGCCGGGGGCGTCCCCGGCCGAGGCGTGAAGCGGAAAGCGACAGGGCGTCCGGGCCTGCCGCGGTGAACGCGGACGCCGGCCACGGTCCCCGGGGCCGGACGCGGCCCCTCCGCCCGGCCGCCGTGTCACCGCGGCGGCCGGGCGGGGGCGTAGGCGCTACCGCCGCGGAATCCGCAGGAACGTGACCGAGTTCGCCGGGAAGGTGTACGTGAACCGGTCCGACACACCGGAGAAGGTGGAGGTCACCGGGGTGACCGGCGTGTCCGTCTCGGTGTTGACCGCGTCCTGGTCGGCGGCCAGCGTGGTGACCTCGGCCCGGGAGGCGGTCCGCGCGCCGCCGAGGTCGATCGCCGTACGGGCCGCCGTGTCCTGGGCGTTGACGACCTTGACGATCAGCTCGCCGGTGCGCGCGTCCCGGGTGACGACCTGGCGGAACGGTTCGGCGGGCTTGTCGTCGGTGAAGCGGCCCCACTCCTGCCCGTCGAGGTAGAGGGTGACCTGGCGGCCCCGCACCTTGATGTCGATGTCGTAGGCGCGGCCCGTCTCGATCGACCCGGCCTTGGAGATCAGCGTCGACTTGCCGCCGTCCGAGGTCTGCTCGACGGCGGACTGGGTGTTGTTCCAGCCGCCGAGGTTCCACCAGTAGTGGTTGCCGGTGTCCTTGACGCCGAAGGCGACGAGGAAGCCCTCCTTGCCGGACTTCTTGGTGGCCTTCACGTGCAGGTCGTAGTCCTTCCAGGCCGGGTCGCCCGCGGTGACCAGGGTGTTCTCGGCGGCGGCGTCCGTCTGGACGTACTGGCCGTCCTGGACGCTCCAGCTGCCGCCGCCCACGTGCTTCCACCGCGAGGCGTCACCGGAGAAGTCGTCGCTCAGCAGCGTCGAGCCGTCCGCGGCGGTGACCTTCACGTCGTCGTACGCGGCGCTGGTCGCCCACGTCGACAGGCCCACGGCGCCGCTGATGGGGCCGCTGACGTCCGGCGTGCCGGACGCCTTCGACGGGACGACCCGGTCGCCGGTGTTGGTCATGAACAGCTTCTGGACCTCGTAGTTGGCCGAGCCCCAGGACGCGCGGTTGTTGAACCAGATCATGTCGGGCCGCCACTGGACGTAGTCCTCGTTGGCGAGCAGCGGGGCGTAGGAGGCGAGCTTGACGACGTCCGCGTTGCGCTCCAGGCCGGTCATGAACGCGGCCTCGGCGAGGGCGTTCTTCCAGGCGTTGCCCTGGGAGGCGTACTCGCCGAGGAAGACCTTGGGGCCGCCGCGGTCGTAGGAGTCGTAGCGGTCGTTGTTCTGGAGGAACCACTGGGGGCTGTTGTAGTAGTGCTCGTCGACCATGTCGACCTTGCCCTCGCGGTTCAGCTTCCAGGCTGTGTCGAAGACCGTGCCGGAGTCGTCGGGGCCGGAGTTGGAGACGACGGTGATGTCCGGGTACTTCGCCTCGATGGCGGCGCGGAACTTCTGGAAGCGGGCGAAGAACTCGTCCGGGAGGTTCTCCTCGTTGCCGACGCCGATGTGGGTGAGGTGGAAGGGCCTCGGGTGGCCCATCTCGGCGCGGACCTTGCCCCAGGTGGAGGTCGCCGGGCCGTTGGCGAACTCGATGAGGTCGAGGGTGTCCTGGATGTGCCGCTTCAGCAGTGCCTCGTCGTCGGTGGCCTTGTTCTGGCCGCAGCCGGTCACCAGGGCGGGGACGACGGGCAGCGGCATGGCGCCGATGTCCTCGGCGAAGCGGAAGTACTCGTAGTAGCCGAGGCCGTAGCTCTGGTTGTAGCCCCAGAAGTTGGCGTTGGTGGCGCGCTGCTCGACGGGGCCGATGGTGTCCTTCCACTGGTAGGCGCGCTTGCGCTCCCAGCCGCTGGCCTCGCTGTAGTCCTTCATGGAGCCGGTGTTGACCAGGCAGCCGCCGGGGAAGCGGAGGAAGCCCGGGCGCAGGGCCTCGATCTTCTCGGCGAGGTCCTTGCGCAGGCCGTTCGGCTGGTTCTTGTAGGTGTCGCGCGGGAAGAGCGAGACCATGTCCAGGGCCGCGGCGTGCGTGGTGGCGACGGCGAGCCGGCCGCGGTTGCTGGTGCGGGTCGCGGTGAAGGTGGCCTCGTACCGGGCCCAGCCGCCCTTCACCGCCACCTGCCGGGCGGTGGCCAGGGCGCCCGCGGCGTCCTGGAGGGCGACGGTGAGGGTGGTGCCGCCCTCGGCGCGGGCCCACACCGAGAAGTCGTACTTCTTGCCCTGCTCGACGCGGATGCCGGTGTTGTAACCGGAGTTGGTGGCGGAGGAGCCGGCGCCGAGGGAGAGGTAGGTGCGGTTGCGCTCGTTGAGGCGGCCGGAGTCGTTGCGGGCCTCGGCCGTGCCGGTGACCGTCCAGGACGTCAGCGGGGTGTAGGAGGCGTTGTCGGCGGGCGCGTACTCGAAGGACCGGTTCTGCACCAGCTCGGCGTAGAGGCCGCCGTCGGCGGCCCGGTTGATGTCCTCGAAGAAGACGCCGTACATCGTGTCGTCGATGGCCGCGCCCCGGGCGGCAGGGTCGACGGTGATCGTGTAGTCGGTGACGTCCCCGGCGTGCGCGGGGACGGGCAGCAGGGCCGTTGCCGTCAGGAGGGCGGTGACGCCGAGACCGAGTCTCCAGCGTGTGCGTGACATGAGTACTCCGCGGCTCTAGAGGAGGAGTTGTTCGATATATCAAACGTCGGTCAGCACTTCGAACGGCAAGATAGGGAGGGGGCGCACAGGCGTCAATGGGTCGCGCGGCAATGGATGTGCGCGCGGGCGCGGAGGGAGAGCGGGACCGGATGGACGGGGAGCGGGACGGGGCGGGCGGATTCCGGCCGGTGCCGGACGTGCTGGCGTACCTCGCGGGTCGGTGGCGCACGACGCGGTCGGCGCGGGACCTGGCGAGCGGGGACGACGGCCGCTTCGAGGGCGTCACCGTGTTCTCCCCGCTGGCCGGCGGCGGTCTGCTCAGCCACGAGAGCGGCACGTTCACCTGGCGGGACGTGTCCCGCCCCGCCGAGCGGACGCTGCGCTTCCTGCCGGGGTCCGCGCCGGGCACGGCGGACGTGCGCTTCGCGGACGGCCGCCCCTTCCACGGCCTGGATCTGGCCACCGGGCACCATGTCGCGGAGCACCCCTGCGCGGCGGACCTCTACCGCGGCGAGTTCACCGTCCGGGGCGCGGACCGGTGGCGGACGGTGTGGCGCGTGGGCGGGCCGGCCAAGGACCTGGTGCTCGTCACCGACTACACGCGGGCGCAGGAGCCCGTCACTCGAACGCCAGGGCCATGAACTGGTCCGGCCGTTCCAGCGCGGTGAAACCGGCCTTCGCGTAGACGCCGTGCGCGTCGTGCGTGGCGAGCAGGACGCGCCGCAGCCCGCAGGGCCGCAGATGCTCGCGCACGGCCGCCGCCAGCGCCGTACCGATCCCCTTGCCGCGCGCCGCGGGGTCGACGTACACGTCGCACAGCCAGGCGAAGGTGGTCCGGTCGGTCACCACCCGGGCGTACGCCACCTGCTGCCCCGACGCCACGTCGTACACCCCGAAGTTGAGCGAGGCCGCGATCGCCCGGTCCTGCTTGTCCCGGTCGCGGCCGAGCGCCCAGTACGCGTCGGTGGACAGCCACCGGTGCACACGCCCGGCGTCGATCCGGTCGGGGTCGGTGGAGATCTCGTAGCCCTCGGGGAGACCCGGCGTCTCGGTCATGGCCGGATCCTGGCAGCTCAGACCCCCTGTGTCGAACGGTTTCCCGGCCCCGGACAGACCTCGTCGCAGGCCGCGCGCAACCGGCGCACCCCTTCCGAGATCTCCCCGGTGCCCGCCACCGCCGCGAAGCTCAGCCGGACGTGGCCCGCCGGAGGCTCGGCGCTGAAGTACGGGCGGCCCGCGGAGACCGCCACGCCCGCGCGCAGGGCCGCCGCCGCCAGAACGGACTCGTGGGCACCGTCGGGCAGGCGCAGCCACAGGTGGTAGCCGCCGGACGGGATGTGCGGCAGGGCGAGGCCGGGCAGGTGCGCGCGCAGCGCGGACGTCATCGCCTCCCGGCGGACCCTCAGCTCGGCGGAGACGGCCCGCAGATGGCGCGGCCAGGCGGGCGAGCCGACCAGTTCGAGCGCCGCCTCCTGCAGGGGCCGGGGCACGAAGAAGGTGTCGACGACCTGGATCGCGCGCAGCCGCTCCAGCACCGGCCCGCGCGCGGCCAGGGCGCTCACCCGGAAGCTGGGCGAGGTCGCCTTGGTCAGCGAGCAGACGTGGACGACCACGCCGTCGGGGTCGTCGGCGGCGAGCGGGCGCGGCAGCGGCCCCGCGTCCTCGTGCACCAGCCGCCGCACGAAGTCGTCCTCGACGACGAAGGCACCGGCCTCGCGCGCGATGCGCAGCACCTCGCCGCGCCGCTCGGGGGCGAGGACGGCGCCGGTGGGGTTCTGGAACAGCGGCTGGCAGACGAAGACGCGGGCGCCGCTCGCCCGGAAGGCGTCGGCGAGCAGGTCCGGCTTCACCCCGTCCGCGTCGACGGGGACCGGCACCGGGCGCAGTCCGGCGGCGCGGGCGATCGCCAGCATGCCG
The DNA here is from genome assembly GCF_040628835.1 of Streptomyces sp. NPDC006134. Lineage (NCBI taxonomy): Bacteria > Bacillati > Actinomycetota > Actinomycetes > Kitasatosporales > Streptomycetaceae > Streptomyces > Streptomyces sp. NPDC006134. The sequence goes on from NZ_JBEXTV010000033.1 coordinate 28,055, forward strand.
GGGTAGGTGGGGGACTCGACGAGGACGGGGGCGCCGGGCGGGGCCAGCGCCCGCAGGGCCGTGGTCAGCGCGGACTGGCCGCCGGAGGTGACCAGGATCTCCGCGGCGGTGACGGTTCCGCCGATGCTGCGCGCGAACCACTCCCGCAGCTCCGGCAGCCCCTCCACGGGCGGCCGGCCCCAGGCGCCGGGCCGCCGCCCCGCCCGGGACAGCGCCGCCGCCATCGCCCGCTCCGGCTGCAGCGAGGGGTGCAGATAGCCGCCGGTGAACTCGATGACGCCGGCGGACGGGACGGCCAGCGTGGCCATGACCCCGGAGGCGTCCACGGAGCGCGGGACGGGATCGGCGGTGGCGTCGGCGCTGAGGGCGACCTCCTGCCAGGAGGTGTCCCCGGCGGGCGCGGCGGGCCGGCGGGGCCGCGCGCGGAACGCCCCGGCGCCGGGCCGGGTCACCACCAGCCCCTCGGCGGCCAGCTGCGCGAGGGCCCGCGAGACGGTCACGGGACTCACCCGGAACCGTTCGACGAGGGCGCGACTCGACGGGAGCTTTCCACCCGGCGAGTAGCGGTCCAGTTCCCGTCGCAGCCGTTCCGCCAGCTCATCGACACTGCTACGCTCTTGCATGAGAGCACACAGTAGCGCTACTACGGCCACGACGATAGCGGTCGGCAGCGAGCCGGCCGGTGCTGAACCGGTGGGCGGCAAGCCGGCCGACAGCGAGCCGGTCCGCCCCGGCTTCGGCACCCTCCAGGCCGCCCTGGGCGTCACCGCCTTCTCCCTCACCTTCCCCGCCACCGCCTGGGGACTGGAGGGCTTCGGGCCCTGGTCCCTGGTCGCCGTGCGCAGCGTCCTCGCGGCACTGATCGCCGGAGCCTGCCTGCTCTTCCTGCGCGTCCCGCTGCCCGACCGCCGCCACCGGGCGGGCCTCGCGGTCGTCGGCGCGGGCGTGGTGCTCGGCTTCCCGCTGCTGACCACGCTCGCCCTGCAGACGTCGACCACCGCGCACGCCGCCGTCGTCGTCGGCCTGCTCCCCCTGACCACCGCCCTGCTGTCCGCCCTGCGCGTCGGCACCCGCCCCTCGCGCACCTTCTGGATCGCGGCGCTGGCCGGGGCCGCCGCGGTGATCGCCTTCACCGTGCAGCAGAGCGGAGGCGCGCTGACCACCGCCGACGCCTACCTCTTCGCGGCGCTGCTGGTGTGCGCGGCCGGCTACACCGAGGGCGGCCGGCTGGCCCGGGTCATGCCGGGCTGGCAGGTCATCGGCTGGGCGCTGGTGCTGTGCCTGCCGCTCGCCGTGCCGGCGACCGCGGTGGCCCTCGCGTACGAGCCCGTGCACCTGACCGCGCACAGCGTGACCGGTGTGCTGTGGCTGGCGGCGGGCTCGCAGTTCGTCGGCCTCGTCGTCTGGTACCGGGGCATGGCGGCCATCGGCATCCCCAAGGCCAGCCAGTTGCAGCTGGCCCAGCCCCTGCTCACACTGGTGTGGTCGGTGCTGCTCCTGGGCGAGCACCTGACGGTGGCCGCCCCGCTGACGGCCGCGGCGGTGCTCGTGTGCATCGCCGTCACACAGCGGGCGCGAGGCTGAGCGGCGCGTGCGCGCGGGTACGCGTCCGGCCCCCGCGCCGTAGACTCGAGGCCACGGACCGCTGCTCCCGCACATGGTGAGGAGGCCCCGCAGATGCGTGCAACCGTGGGCGACCGGCTTGTCCAGCACGGCAGGGTGGTCGGTCAGCACGACAAGGTCGCCGAGATCGTCGAAGTCATGGGCCAGGAGGGCAATCCTCCGTACCGCGTCCGGTTCGAGGACGGGCACGAGGCCGTCTGCTCCCCCGGCCCCGACTCCGAGATCCGCCACAAGGAGACCCACATCCAGCAGTACCAGCCGTACCAGCAGTAGGAGACCGCGAGGGATCGCGGGGGACCACGGGGATCAGCGCGGGGGGCCGGCCGGCTGCCCGTAGTGGTCGGCGGCCACCCGCGCCATCGCCCCGATCCGGTCCGCCGCCACGTCCTTGGCGGCGAAGAACACGTGCCCGCGCACCTGCGCGTACTCCCCGGCCAGCGTCAGGTGGCGGGACAGCTCGGCCGCGTCCTGCCAGGCGGCGGGCTGCGCCGGGTCGCCGGCCTTGTACAGCGCCTCCCCCACGTACAGCTGGGTCCGGCTGCCCCGCGCCACCTCGGCCCACCACGGCACCAGCTTCGCGTAGTCGGCGGCGGCCAGGCCGATGTTCCAGTAGAGCTGCGGCACGACGTAGTCGATCCAGCCCTCGCGCACCCACGTACGGGTGTCGGCGTACAGGTCGTCGTACGTCTGCACGCCCGCCCGCGTGTCCGAGCCGCGCGCGTCGGTGGCGGCGTTGCGCCACACCCCGAACGGGCTGATCCCGAACCGGGTCGTGGGCCGGATCTCCTTCACCCGGGCCGCCGTCTCCCGCACCAGCCGGTCGATGTTGTCCCGGCGCCAGTCGGCCCGGCTGCCGAAGGCGCCGCCGTGGGCGGCCCAGGCGGCGTCGTCGTCGAAGGTCTGGCCCGCCACCGGATAGGGGTAGAAGTAGTCGTCGAAGTGGACGGCGTCGACGTCGTACTTGGCCACCGCGTCCAGCATCGCGTCCTCGACGAAGGCGCGGACCTCGGGCAGCCCGGGGTTGTAGTAGAGCTTCCCGCCGTACGGCACCACCCACTCCGGGTGCTCGCGGGCCGGGTGGCCGGCCGCCAGCCGCCCCGGATCGGCGTGGTTGGCGACGCGGTACGGGTTGAACCAGGCGTGCAGCTCCAGACCGCGGGCGTGCGCCTCCGCCACCGCCGTGCCCAGCGGGTCCCAGCCCGGGTCCTTGCCCTGGGTGCCGGTCAGGTACTGCGACCACGGCTCGTACGGCGACGGCCACAGCGCGTCGGCCGTCGGCCGCACCTGGAAGACCACCGTGTTCAGGCGGCAGCGCACCGCCGTGTCCAGGTGGGCGATCAGCTCGGCGCGCTGCGCGGACGCGCTCAGCCCCGCCTTGGACGGCCAGTCGCGGTTGGCCACGGTCGCCAGCCACATGCCCCGCATCTCGGTGATCACCCGGCGCCGCCGCCCGGGCGCCGCCGCCGCGGAGGGCACCATCGTGAGGGCCGACAACGCGGCCACCGCGAACGCCCGACGTGACACTCGGCTCATTCGGCTCATGGGAAGACCCCCACAACACTGCGGATCCGCACGGTCACGGATCGTCTCGGCGCTCCAGCATGCCCGACCCGGGCGCCCGATCGGCGGCACTCCACAGGTAACGTGCACGATCGGAGCAGGCGCCGGGGACCCCGGGAACCTGCCACAGCCACAGATCAGCGAAAGGGACGATGTGACCGGCATCTCGGGAGATATCGCACGCGTCGGCGTGGTCGGCTGCGGTCAGATGGGAGCGGGCATCGCCGAGGTGTGCGCCCGCGCCGGCCTGGACGTGAAGGTGGCGGAGACCACCGGCGAGGCCCTGGAGATCGGCCGTACCCGGGTGTTCAACTCCCTGGCCAAGGCCGCCGAACGCGGCAAGATCACCGAGGAGGAGCGGGACGCGACGCAGGCGCGGCTGAGCTTCACCACCGACCTCGGCGAGTTCGCCGACCGTGACCTGGTGATCGAGGCCGTCGTCGAGAACGAGCAGGTCAAGACCGAGATCTTCCAGGTGCTCGACCAGATCGTGGTCCGCCCGGACGCGATCCTGGCCTCCAACACCTCCTCCATCCCGCTGGTGAAGCTGGCCGTCGCCACCTCCCGGCCGGACCACGTCGTCGGCATCCACTTCTTCAACCCGGCCCCGGTGCAGAAGCTGGTCGAGCTGATCCCCGCCCTCACCACCTCCGAGGGCACGCTCAGCCGGGCGCAGCTGTTCGCCGAGAAGGTGCTCGGCAAGCACGCGATCCGCGCCCAGGACCGCTCCGGGTTCGTGGTGAACGCGCTGCTGATCCCCTACCTGCTCTCCGCGATCCGGATGTTCGAGTCGGGCATCGCCAGCCGCGAGGACATCGACAACGGCATGGAGCTGGGCTGCGCCCACCCGATGGGCCCGCTGAAGCTGGCCGACCTGATCGGCCTGGACACGGTCGCCTCGGTCGCCCACAGCATGTACGAGGAGTACAAGGAGCCCCTGTACGCCGCTCCCCCGCTGCTCCAGCGCATGGTCGACGCCGGGCGGCTGGGCCGGAAGTCCGGCTCCGGCTTCTACACCTACGGCTGAGAGACCTCAGCTACAGCCGAGAGACCTCCGGCCGACTACGCACGGTCAGTTTTCGGCCAGTCACGGGCCCGGCACCGGAAAGGGTGCCGGGCCCGCGGCATTCACACACCGTGTGCGCGCCGGGCCCGCATATGCCCTGCGCACACGCTCCCCAGGCGCCCACCAGGACGGTTGACTCGCTCTGCGCAGGCAAGGGATGTGATTCCCCTATGGAGCACTACGGAAAGGAGTGGATCGTGACCATCGATCCCGAGCATCCGGTCGTCCACGGCGAACTCGCAGAGTTACGGCGCCGCCTCGACGTGGCGTACGCCCGCGTCGAAGGCGGACTGGCCCTGCTGCGTCACCGCACCGAGGAGACCGCCAAGGAACTGGATGAGCTGAACACCCGGGTCACCGGCCTGGAGCGCGCCCGCTGGCCGCTGCCCGCGGTCACCGTCCTCACGGCCGTGGGCGCGCTCGTCGTGGCGCTCTGGCAGGCGTTCGGCCGCTAGCCGGAGGGCCGGACCGGAGAACACCGGGGTCCGGGGGGGATCAGGGCATGACGTCCTGTCCGAGCCTGAGGTGGTGCAGCAGGAGTAACGCGGCCGCCATGTTGGCGGCCGGGACCTCCCCGCGGGCGACCAGGTCGGGGACGACCTTCAGGGGCACCCACTCCCTGCGGTCCGACTCGAAGTCGTCCACGGGGTGCCCGACGTACTCGGCCTCGTCGGCCCAGTAGACGTGGTGCCGGGCGTCGGTGAGCCCGTTGGACGGCTCCACGCTCATCAGGTGCCGCAGGGGTCCCGGCCGCCAGCCGGTCTCCTCCTCCAGTTCCCTGGCCGCCGCCGCGGCGATGTCCTCGCCGTCCTCGACGACGCCCGCGGCGAGTTCCCAGCCCCAGCTGTCGGTGATGAAGCGGTGCCGCCACAGCAGCAGGACCTCGTTGGCCTCGTTCACCACCGTGGCCACGGCGACGGGCCGCAGCCTGATCAGGAAGTGGTCGAGATGCCGGCCGTCCGGCAGCTCGACATCCGCGAGGTTGACGCTGAACCAGCGGTTTGCGTACACGATTTGTTCGTTCTGTTTCGTCCACTGCACGGTTCTGCCACCTTCCGCCGAGTAGATGGCAATATCGCAGCCATAGCGGTGTGGCAGCAGGCGCACGGCGACCGCTCAGGGCGCAGCGCCGGGCGCAGATCCCGCATCGTGGCGGACCGCGGATCACAGCGGTACGCGCAGTGCCCCGTCGATGAGCTCGGCCGCCTCCGCCGTGCCGGCGCAGCCGCTGCGCGCGAGATGCTCGCGTACCGCCCGCAGCCGGTCGCGCAGGCGCTGGGACTCCATGCCGCGGGCCCGCTCGGCCATCTCCACCGCGGTCGCCACGGCCCGGTCGGCGTCGCCCTGCCGCAGTTCGATCGTGCTGAGCATGGCGAGCCGGTGCACCCGGCCCCGGTCGTGGGCGGGGTTGTCCACGGCCGCCGCGGCGTGCTCCCGCGCGGCGGCGAGCTCGCCGAGGCTGAGCAGCGCCTCCGCCACCTGGACGTTGACCAGGCCGGGCTGCACATAGCCCGTCTCGTCGGGTTCGTACCCGCGCCGGATGCGCTCGGCGGCCTGCTCGGCCCGCCGGATGCAGGACAGCGCACTGGAGCCGTCACCGAGGTGGGCGTACGCCTTGGCCTGCATCGCGTACAGGTCCGAGGCGAGCGCCGGGGTGATGTGCTTGCCGGCGGTGCGCAGGGCGGCCTCGGCGAAGGCGACGGCCTGGCGGTACTCCTTCATGAACAGCGCCTGGTTGACCAGCAGCGCGATGACGTAGGCGCCCAGGCCGCGGTCGCCGCTGGCCTTCGCCAGGCGCAGCGCCTGGTGGAAGTAGCGCTGGGCGAGGCCGTGCGCGTCGGAGTCGTAGGCGCAGATGCCCGCGATGGCCACCAGCCCGCCCGTGGCCCGGTGCAGCTGGCGGCCCGTGGCGTCGGTGTAGCCGCCGCGCAGCAGGGGGGCGGCCTCGGCGTTGAGGAATCCGACGATCCGGGCGCGCGTCGCGATGCCGCCGGCTTTGCGGTACATCTGCTCGTAGTGGGCGCGGGCGGCGCGCAGCGTCTCGATGTCGGCCGGGGTGACCCGGTGCCGGCCGCCGCGGGAGACGTCCGTGTCCTCGGGCGGGTTCTCCCACTCCCACACCGGCATCACGGCGGGCGTGCCGGTGACCGCGGGCGCGCCCAGCAGGTGGGGGCGCCGCTGCTGGTCGGAGCGCCACAGCGCGGTGGCGCGTTCGACGAAGCCGGACAGCGCGCCGGTGTGCGGGGCGGACGGCCCGCCGGGCACGCCGAGGCCGATGTCGTCGAGGGTGACGGGCCGCTGGAGCCGGGCCGCGAGCACCTCGCAGATCAGGTCGGGCACCTGGCCGCGCGGGCGCTGCCCCTTCAGCCAGCGCGCCACGGCGGTGTGTTCGTATCTGAGGGCCAGACCGCGTTCGCGTCCGGCCTGGTTGACGCGTGCGGCGAGTCCCGCGTGCGAGATCCCGGCCTCGTCCAGGATCGCGTCGAGGAGAGTGTTGGGCTGCATGGGTGCCCCCCGGGTGGCTGGTGCCGTCAGAGTAGTGGGTCCGTCTTCGGAGCGGTCCCGGCTTCGCACAGGCTGTTTCACACGGGGTGTGAACGGAGTGCGCGAATCCGCGCCGTGCGCGCGCTGTCGCGGAGCGTGGTGGGCCGGTTGACTGAACTGCCTCGCAAGAGGCCGGCCGGGCCGTCGGCTCCCCCCTCCCTACGCGGCGGCCCGTGCACGCCGTCCGCCCGGCCGACTGCCCGACACTCCGTGGCGGGGCGGACGGCGGCGCCGGTGGCACCCGCGCGGGGCGCGGCCCGCTACCGCAGCTGGTTGGTCGGCTGCGGACAAGGCGTGGTGTGGCCCGCCCGCGCGGCCGTGCCGCGAGGGCCGCCGTCGGGGGGCGCCGTCGGGGCTCGGTCGTTGCGCAGCATCAGCAGGGCGACGTCGTCGGACGGGGCGCCACCCGTGTGGCGCAGGAGGGCGGTGAGCACCGTGGTGAGCAGGGCCTGGGGTGGGGCCTGCGGATCGCGTACGGCGTGCGCCAGCACCTCGGGGAGCGAGAAGAAGCGCCCCTCGGCATCCCGCGCGTCCTCCGCGCCGTCCGTGTGCAGCAGGAGCGCCTCGCCCGGCAGGAGGCGGCCGCAGGGGGTGACGGGCAGCTCGGCCGGGAGGGGGAACAGCCCGAGCGGAGGCAGGGGTTCCGCGCAGGCGAGCGGTTCGGCCCGGGGCCCGGCCAGGCGGTACGGCCAGGGGTGGCCGCAGTTCAGGGCGCGGACCTCGCCGTCCGGGCCGATCTCCAGCAGCAGGACGGTGACGAACTCCTCGGCGACCGGGTTCGCCGGGGGCAGGCCCGAGGAGGGGTGCTCGGCGCGGGCGCGTTCGCGCAGGTGCCGGGCGAGGGCGCGGTCGAGCCGGCGCAGGACGCGGTCCAGTTCCGGTTCGTCGTACGCGGCCTCGCGGAAGCTGCCGAGCACGGCGGCGGCCGTGCCGAGGGCGGCGATGCCGTGGCCGCGGACGTCGCCCATCACCACCCGTACGCCGTACTCGGTGGCCACGGCCTCGTACAGGTCGCCGCCGATCGCGGCGCCGGGGTCGGCGGAGAGCTGGGCGGCGGCGACGCTCAGCCCGTCGATGCGCGGGGGCGGCGGGCGCAGCAGCACCCCTTGGGCGGCGCCCGCGATCCGGCGGGCCTGGCGCAGTTCGCGCAGCAGCGTGCGCCGGATGTGCAGGACCAGCCCGGTGCCGACGACGAAGAGCACGGCACTGCTGACGAGCCGGGCGCCGATCCCCTCCTGGTGGGCGAGCGGGCAGGTCAGCCGGTAGGTGACCGCCACCGCACCCCAGGTCGCGGGGAGGCCGAGGCGCAGCATCCGGCGCCGTGGTGGCCGATCGGCCTGGCGCGCGGCCCGGCGGACGGCTCTGCCGACGGCCTCGCGCAGATCCCTCCGGCCCGTCCCGGGGGCGGGCGCCGGGTGGTTCGTCCGGGGCCGCCCTGTCCTGCGGGGAACCCCAGCCCTGATGCGGATCATGCCGATGGCCCCCCATGTAGGCCCTGACAGCACAGACGGACCGGCCTCGAAAGGCCGGTCCGATTCTGTCGACCGCATGGCCCGAAAGGGCCGGATCGCCCAGGGATCTCACTCGATCGTGTGAGGTGACTGTCACGCTCCCGAGGGGCGTGGGAGCGCCGCGGCCGGGCCACCGCGCTCCCACGTGCGCCTAGCCGCGCAGCACGGCTCCCGTGCGCTCGCCCGCCAGGGCGACCGCGGCGTCGCGGGCCGCCGACGCCTCGTCGACGGTCAGCGTCCGGTCCGCCGCGCGGAACCGCAGCGCGTACGCCAGGGACTTGCGGCCCTCGCCGAGCTGGCCGGCGTTCTCGTAGACGTCGAACAGCCGGATGGACTCCAGCAGTTCGCCGGCGCCCTCGCGCAGGGCCGCCTCGACCTCCGCGGCCGGCACGGAGCCGTCGACGACCAGGGCGACGTCCTGCGTGGCGACCGGGAAGGTGGAGATGCCCGGCGCCTGCGGGAGGGCGTCGCCGGCCCGCTCCACGGCGTCCAGGTCCAGCTCCATCGCGCAGGTGCGCGCGGGCAGGCCCAGGGCCTTGAGGACCCGCGGGTGCAGCTCGCCGGCGTGGCCGACGACCCGCTCGGTGCCGTCGAGGGCGACCGCGAGCTCGGCGCAGCGGCCGGGGTGCCACGGCCCGTACTGCCCCTTGCGGACGATCAGCTCGGCGCCGGCCTCGCGGGCGACGGTCCGGGCGGCCTCGACCGCGTCGGCCCAGTCGGCCGGGCGGCCCTTGCCCCACCAGCCGGCCTGCTCGCGGGCGCCGGCGAGGACGACGGCGACGTGGCGCGGCTGGTCGGGCAGCGCGGCGTTCAGAGCGGCGAGTTCCTCGCCGGACGGGCGCCGGTCGACGGGCAGCCGGAGGGCGGCGCGCCGCTCCTCGCGGGGCTGGAACACCAGGCCGGTCTCGAACAGCGCGAGGTCGTGGCTGCCGCGGCCGTCGTTGCGGCGCAGCGCGCCGAGCAGGCCCGGCAGCAGCGACGTGCGCAGCGCGGGCTCCTCGTCGCTGAGCGGGTTGACCAGCTTGACGACGCGGCGGGCCGGGTCGTCGGCGGCCAGGCCGAGCTGGTCGAAGACCTGCTCGCTGACGAAGGGGTAGTTCGGCGCCTCGACGTACCCGGCCCCGGCCAGGGCGCGGCCGACGCGGCGGTGCAGCCGCTGGCGGCGGGTCAGCCCGCGGCCGGCCGGCGGCCTGGGCAGCGTGGAGGGCAGGTTCTCGTAGCCCTCCAGGCGGATGACCTCTTCGGCCAGGTCGTTGGGGTCGGTGAGGTCGGGCCGCCAGGACGGGACGGTGACGATCAGCTCGTCCTGCCCGTACACGTCGCAGCCGATCTCCTGGAGCCGCCGTACGACGGTCTCCCGGCCGTAGGCGACGCCCGCGACCTTGTCGGGGTGGTCGGCCGGGATGGTGATGGTGCGCGGCGCGGACGGGGCGATGACCTCGGTGACGCCGGCCTCGGCGGTGCCGCCCGCGAGGAGGACCAGCAGGTCGACGGTGCGCTGGGCGGCAGCGGCGGCGGCCTGCGGGTCGACGCCGCGCTCGAAGCGGCGGGACGCCTCGGAGGAGAGCTTGTGGCGGCGGGCGGTGCGGGCGATGGAGACCGCGTCGAAGTGCGCCGCCTCGATCACCACGTCCGTCGTCGCGTTCGCCCCGTTCTCGGCGGCATCGTGGTCGGCGATCTCGGTGTTGGCGCCGCCCATGACGCCGGCGAGCCCGATCGGGCCGCGCTCGTCGGTGATGACCAGGTCCTCGGCGTCGAGGGTGCGGGTGACGCCGTCGAGGGTGGTGATCTTCTCGCCGGGCTCGGCGCGGCGCACGCCGATCGCGCCCTGGACCAGATTGCGGTCGTAGGCGTGCAGCGGCTGGCCCAGCTCCATCATCACGTAGTTGGTGACGTCGACGGCGAGCGAGATCGGGCGCATGCCGACCTTCTGCAGGCGGCGCTGGAGCCAGATCGGGGAGCGCGCCTCGGGGCTGAGGCCGGTCACCGTGCGGGCGGTGAAGCGGTCGCAGCCCGTGGGGTCGGCGATCTTCACCGGGTAGCCGTAGGCGTTGGGCGCGGGCACGTCGAGCAGGGCCGGGTCGCGCAGCGGCAGGCCGTAGGCGATGGCGGTCTCGCGGGCGACGCCTCGGATCGACAGGCAGTAGCCCCGGTCGGGGGTGACGGCGATGTCGAGGACCTCGTCGACCAGCTCCAGCAGCTCGATGGCGTCCCGGCCGACCTCGGTCTCCGGCGGCAGCACGATGATGCCCTTGGTGCCGTCGTCGCCCATGCCCAGCTCGTCGCTGGAGCAGATCATGCCGTGCGAGACCTTGCCGTAGGTCTTGCGCGCGGCGATCTCGAAGCCGCCGGGCAGCACCGCGCCCGGGAGCACGACGACGACCTTGTCGCCGACGGAGAAGTTCCGGGCGCCGCAGACGATCTCCTGCGGCTCGCCGGTGCCGTTGGCCCGGCCGACGTCGACGGTGCAGAAGCGGATCGGCTTCTTGAAGCCCTCCAGCTCCTCGATGGTCAGCACCTGGCCGACCACCAGCGGGCCCTTGAGGTCGTGGCCGAGCTGCTCGACCGTCTCGACCTCCAGACCGGCCGAAATGAGCTTGGCCTGGACGTCACGGCCGGTCTCGGTGGCCGGCAGGTCGACGTACTCCCGCAGCCAAGAAAGCGGGACCCGCATCAGATCTCCATCCCGAAGGGCCGGGTGAACCGGACGTCACCCTCGACCATGTCTCGCATGTCTTCGACGTTGTGGCGGAACATCAGCATCCGCTCGATCCCGAACCCGAAGGCGAAGCCGCTGTACTTCTCCGGGTCGATGCCGCAGGCGGTGAGCACCCGCGGGTTGACCATGCCGCAGCCGCCCAGCTCGATCCAGCCCTCGCTGGAGCAGGTGCGGCAGGGCCGGTCGGGGTTGCCGACGGACTCGCCCTTGCAGACGTAGCAGAGCATGTCCATCTCGGCGCTCGGCTCGGTGAAGGGGAAGAAGTTCGGCCGCAGCCGCGTCTTCATGCCCTCGCCGAACAGGGACTGGACCATGTGGTCCAGGGTGCCCTTGAGGTCCGCCATGGTCAGGCCCTCGTCGATCGCGAGCAGCTCGACCTGGTGGAAGACCGGGGTGTGGGTGGCGTCCAGCTCGTCGGTGCGGTACACGCGGCCGGGGCAGATCACGTAGACCGGCAGCTCGCGGTCGAGCGCCGAGCGGATCTGCACGGGCGAGGTGTGGGTGCGCAGCACGACGCCGGACTCGGCGGTGCCGTCGGGGCCGGCCACGAAGAACGTGTCGGCCTCGCCGCGGGCCGGGTGGTCCGGGCCGATGTTCAGGGCGTCGAAGTTGAACCACTCGGCCTCGGCCTCGGGGCCCTCGGCGACCTCGTAGCCCATGGCCACGAAGATGTCCTCGATGCGCTCCGACAGCGTGGTCAGCGGGTGGCGGGCGCCGGCCGGGACACGGTCGTAGGGCAGCGTGACGTCCACGGCCTCCTCGACCAGGACGCGCGCGTCCCGCTCGGCCTCCAGTTCCTCCTGACGGGCGGCGAGGGCCTTGTTCACGGCACCGCGGGCCATGCCGACGCGCTTGCCGGCCTCGGCCTTGGCGTGCGGGGGCAGGGCGCCGATCTCGCGGTTGGCGAGGGCCAGCGGGGAGGCCGGGCCGGTGTGGGCGACCTTCGCCTCGTGGAGCGCGTCGAGGGAGTCCGCGGCGGCGAAGGCGGCGAGCGCCTCGTCCCGCATGCGCTCGATCTCTTCCGGTTTCAACGCCTCGACCTCGACAGGGTCGTACGACTTATTGGGTGCCGACATCTCTTCCCGTGCTTCCGATTGGCTGGCTGGTGGTCCCCGTCACCGACTCACAGGGCGGCGTGCAGGACACAAAGGTGCCAAAGGCCGAGTCTAACGGGGTGGGGGTGGACGGATGAGCCCGCGGGCTGCTCAGGTCAGATAGGCCGGAGCGCTCACGGGCAGCGTAAATCGGAACTCGGCGCCGCCGCCGGGGGCGCGGCCGACCGTGATGGTGCCGCCGTGGGCCTCGACGATGCCCTTGACGATGTAGAGCCCGAGGCCGGTGCCGCCGCGCTTGCTGCCCCGCCAGAAGCGGGTGAAGACGCGGTTCATGGACTCCTCCGGGATGCCGGGCCCCTCGTCGCTCACCGTGACCGACGTGCCGGTGTCCTCCCCCTCCCGGGGGGACGGCGCGGGCGTGACGTCGATCGTGACAGTTCCCTCGCCGTGCCGCACGGCATTTTCGATGAGGTTGCTGAGCACCTGGTCGATCTTGTCGGGGTCGGCCCACAGATCGGGCAGGGGCTGCTCGACGCGGAGCAGGAAGCGGTCGGCGGGCTGGCCGGCGGCGACGTAGGCCTGGATGTGGCGGCCGACGGCGGCGCCGATGTCGACGGGCTGGCGGCGCAGCTCCAGCCGCCCGGAGTCGATGCGGGAGATGTCGAGCAGTTCGGCGATGAGCCGGGTGACGCGGTCGGCGTCGGCGTCGACGGTCTCCAGCATCAGCCGTTTCTGCTCGTCGGTGAACCTCTCCCACTTGGCCAGCAGGGTGGCGGTGAAGCCCTTGACGGAGGTGAGCGGGGAGCGCAGTTCGTGGGCGACGGTGGCGATCAGCTCGGCGTGGCTGCGCTCGGTGCGGCGGCGGGCCTCGGTGTCGCGCAGGGTGACGACGACGCGGCGGACGGGGCCGGTGGGCCGGGTGCGGACGTAGCGGGCGCAGACGAGCACCTCGCGCCCGCCGGGCAGCAGCAGGTTGCGCTCGGGCTGGCGGACGCGGATGGCGAGCCCGCCGTAGGGGTCGGTCAGCTGCCACCAGCGGCGGCCTTCCAGGTCCTCCAGCGGGAGGGCCGTCTCCAGTGGCTGTCCGAGGGCGTCGGCGGCGCGCCGGGCGGTGATGCGCTCGGCGGCGGCGTTGAAGCAGATCACCCGCCCGTGCTCGTCGGCGACGACGAGGCCGTCGGGCAGGTCGTCGGGGCCGATGCCCAGGCCCGCGAGGTCGGCGAGGTCACCGGGCGGCCGGGGCGCGGGCGGTCGCCGCGCCTCCCGTGATCCCGGTGCGCTGCTCGTGCCGACGCTCATCCCCGTACCCCACCTCTCCGCCGTGCAGGGGCCCCGAGCAGGTCACCCTACTAGCTCTTGGTGACGGAGCGGCACCCTCCGGCGGCGCGCTGTGCACGCGCGGACGCGTACAGGCAGACGGCGGCGGCGGTGGCGAGGTTCAGGCTCTCGGCCGTGCCGTGGATGGGGACGCGGACGACGGCGTCGGCGAGGGCGCGGGTCTCCTCCGGCAGCCCCCAGGCCTCGTTGCCGAAGACCCAGGCGGTGGGCCCGCCCATGGTGCCGCGGTCGAGCTCGGCGTCCAGGTCGCACTCGCCCGCGCCGTCGGCGGCCAGCACGCGGACGCCGGTGTCCTTCAGCCCGGCCACGGCCCGCTCGACGGGGACGCCGACGGCGACGGGCAGGTGGAACAGGGAGCCGACGGAGGCGCGCACGGCCTTGGGGTTGTACAGGTCGACGGAGGCGTCGGTGAGGACGACGGCCTCGGCTCCGGCGGCGTCGGCGCAGCGCAGCACGGTGCCGGCGTTGCCGGGGTCGCGGACGTGGGCGAGGACGGCGACGAGCTGGGGGCGGGCGGCGAGGATGTCGTCGAAGGGGGTGTCCAGGAACCGGCAGACGCCGACGAGTCCCTGCGGGGTGACGGTGGTGGAGATGTCGGCGATGACCTGCTCGGCGGCGAGGTGGACGCGGGCGCCGGCGTCGCGGGCGGCGCCGATGATGTCGGCGTAGCGGTCCGCGGCCTCGGGGGTGGCGAACAGTTCGACGAGCGGGGAGGTCCCGCCGGTCCGGTGCGTGGCCGCCTCCCGTACCGCCTGCGGCCCCTCGGCGAGGAAGAGCCGTTCCTTGCCCCGGAAGTTCCGCTTGGCCAGCCGCCGTGCGGCCAGGACGCGCGGGGAGCGGGGGGAGATCAGCTCGGGGGAGGCGGGGGGCATGCGGTTCACCTTGGGGTTCGGCGGTTCACGGACACGGCAGGACCCGCAGGCCGGGCCGGCCTGCGGGTCCCTTTCGTCACGTCGGCTCAGGGCCGGCGCGTCACGCGGCCTTCGGCGCGTTGACGTCGCTCGGCAGCGCCTTCTGGGCGACCTCGACGAGCGCGGCGAACGCGTTCGGGTCGTTGACGGCCAGCTCGGCGAGGATCTTGCGGTCGACCTCGACGTTGGCGGCCTTCAGGCCCTGGATGAAGCGGTTGTACGTGATGCCGTTGGCGCGGGCAGCGGCGTTGATGCGCTGGATCCACAGCTGACGGAAGTCGCCCTTGCGCTTCTTGCGGTCGTTGTAGTTGTAGACCAGCGAGTGGGTGACCTGCTCCTTGGCCTTGCGGTACAGGCGCGAGCGCTGACCGCGGTAGCCGGAGGCCTGCTCGAGGATCGCCCGGCGCTTCTTGTGGGCGTTGACTGCCCGCTTGACGCGTGCCACTTGTTAACTCCTTGTAGCGGGGCCGCGGTGGTGCTCACGCGGCCCGGAATCGATGGGGTCCCGGTCCTGACGTACGGCGCTCAGAGAAGGCGCCGCCGCGTCACTTGCCGAGAAGCTTCTTGATCTTCGCGGCGTCGCCCGGGGCCATCTCGGCGTTGCCGGTGAGGCGACGCGTCACGCGGGACGACTTGTGCTCGAGCAGGTGGCGCTTGCCGGCGCGCTCACGGAGCACCTTGCCGGAGCCGGTGATCTTGAAGCGCTTACTGGCACCGCTGTGCGACTTGTTCTTCGGCATAGCGCCGTTCTCTCCTCGTCGGTGGCGCTCCGGTGCCCGGTCACGAACAACCGGGCACGGTGGAGCGTCGCTCTTGTTTCGGTTACGTCCTTGGGGGCTCGCGCCCCCGGGGATCACGCCTCGGCGGAAGCGTCGGCCGGGGCCTCGGCGTTGGCGGCGCCGGGGTCCGCGGCGTTCATCGAGCGGCCGGGGTTGGCCTTCGCTTCGGCCTTCCGGGCTTCCTGCGCCTGGCGAGCCTCGGCCATCGCCTCGGTCTTCTTCTTGTGCGGACCGAGGACCATGATCATGTTGCGGCCGTCCTGCTTCGGGTTCGACTCGACGAAACCGAGGTCCTGGACGTCCTCCGCGAGGCGCTGCAGCAGCCGGTAGCCCAGCTCGGGCCGGGACTGCTCGCGACCACGGAACATGATCGTGATCTTGACCTTGTCGCCCTGCTTGAGGAACCGGACGACGTGACCCTTCTTGGTGTCGTAGTCGTGCGGGTCGATCTTCGGCCGGAGCTTCATCTCCTTGATGACCGTGTGCGCCTGGTTCTTGCGCGCCTCACGGGCCTTCATGGCCGACTCGTACTTGAACTTCCCGTAGTCCATGAGCTTGCACACGGGCGGACGGGCGTTCGCCGCGACCTCGACGAGGTCGAGGTCGTACTCCTGCGCAAGCTCCAGGGCCTTGGCAAGCGGGACAATCCCGACCTGCTCGCCGCTGGGACCGACAAGTCGCACCTCGGGAACGCGAATCCGGTCGTTGATGCGGGGCTCGGCGCTGATGGATCCTCCTCGGTAGCACCACGCGACGGTCTGGCGGACAGCCGCGTAACGTCTGTGTTCGTTAGACCTAACCGCGCCGAGACAGAAAAAATGCCCCGGACGATCACAACGGGGCTCCGCGAACTACCGGAACACCGCCGCGTGACCGCGGGGCGCGCTTTCGGGCCGGTCGCCGCAGGAGCGGGACCGCCTGACCGGTGACCCGCCGTCCCGGGGGACGGCCAGGTGGGAGTTCGGAAGCCTCCACTTGTGGGTCGGGCGCCGTCGCCGTGGGGCAGTGCCCTGGCATGACGTCCGACCGGTCGTTACACCAGGTTAGCAGTTCCGGGATGCGTGCGCTAACCCGGTGTCTCCCGGCCGCCTGCTGTCAAGAGGACCCGCGGCGGGCCCTATCGTGTGGGCATGAGTGAGACCCCTCCTGAGACGCCCGACTTCGACGCCATGACCCGCGACATCGCCGAGGTCCCGGCGGTCGAGGTGATCGTGACGGTCGCCGTGAACCTGATGAGCGCCGCCGCGGTGAAGCTCGGTCTGACCGAGGAGGGTGACGCGCACAAGGACCTGGACGAGGCCCGCAAGCTGGTGCACGCGCTGGCCGGTCTGCTGGACGCGAGCGCGACCGAGATCAGCTCGTTCCACGCGGCGCCGCTGCGCGACGGCCTGAAGTCGCTGCAGCTGGCGTTCCGCGAGGCCTCGCTCGTCCCGGACGAGCCGGGCCAGGGTCCCGGGGAGAAGTACACGGGCCCCGTCTACGGCTGACCCGCCCGGTCGACCGCCTGATTCACCGACGCTTCACCGACGTACGTACAAGGGCTCGCCCGGCGGCGTCGCTCCGGCCGGCAGCAGTGCCAGGTCGAGGCCGCGCACCAGGCGGGCCCTGAGCGTTTCGTCGGCGGCCAGGCGCCCGGCGACCGCGCGGGCGGCCTCGGCCGGCGCGGCGGCGGGGTCGAGGACGAGGGCGAGGGTGCCGTCGGCCTGTCCCGGGCCGAGGTGGGCGCGCAGGACGGCGGGCTCGGCGGCCACGGCGCCGCGCACGGCCTCCACGACGGCCGGGTCGGCGAGCGGGTCGGTCGTCGTACGGCCCTCCGCGAGCGCCAGCAGCGCGGGCCCGGTCAGTTCGAACGGGACCGGTCCGGCCAGGTCCAGCACGATCGTGTCGGCCTTCTCGTGCGCGGCGGCCTGGAGGGCCTGGTGCAGGGGGACCGCGACGGGGCGGGCCGCCGGGTCCCAGCGGGCGAGGGTGTCGGTGGAGGTGAAGGCGGGCAGGGCGGTGCGGCCCGCGGCCTTCAGGGTGGGGACGGCCATCTCGCTGGTCTTCTCGCGGCGCAGCCCCCTCTCGTCCTCCTCGACCTCGCCGAGCACGGCCACGACGGGGACGAGCAGCCGGGCGCCCTTGAGGGCCTGAAGGACCGGGCCGACGGCGGTGCGGTCCTCGGCCCAGGCGGCGAGCGCCGCGCTCAGCCGGGGGTCGGCGGAGCCGTCGTCGTCGGAGAAGCCGGAGTCGGGGATGTTCTTGTTCGCCACGGTCCCCGACCCTATCGGGGGGAGGCGGCGGGGTTCGTGCGGGTCCGTCCGGGGGCGCCGGGGCCGGTGTGGCCGGGTGTGCCGGAGGCCGGCGTGGCCGGGTGCGTCAGAGGCTGTCGTGGCGGGTGCGGCGCCCGCGCCACAGGACGGCCGCCGTGACCAGCAGGACGCCGCCGGTGCCGCCCGCGAGCGGGGCCGCCCAGGCGGCGGTGCCGTCCTCGGCGTGGTCGGTGTCCGGGCCGGGGCCGAAGTACTCCTCGCCGTACGCCGCCGGCTTCAGGCCCTCCGGCTTCAGGCGGCCGGCGGCCTCGATGGCGGCGGCGGGGTCGATGAAGCCGAAGCCGCGGGAGTCGTCGCGGCCGTCGGCGGGGGCGTCCCGGGCGGTGTCTTCGAGGAGCCGCTTGACCTGGGCGGGGGTGAGGCCGGGGTGGGCCGCCTTGAGGAGGGCGGCGGCGCCGGAGACGAACGCGGCGGCGGCGCTGGTGCCCCAGCCCTCGTAGTAGCGGTGGTCGGGGTCGGCGATCACGATGTCGACGCCGGGGGCGCTGACGGTGGCGTACCAGCGGCGGGTGGAGAAGGAGGCGCGGGTGCCGTAGCGGTCGACGGCGGTCGCGGCGATGACGCCCGGGTAGGCGGCCGGGTAGGAGATGTGGTCGCCCTTCTCGCCGCCGTTGCCGGCGGAGGCGACGACGGTCACGCCCTTCCGCAGGGCGTACTGGATCGCCTCGTCCTCGGCGGCTTCGGGGTGGGCGGAGGCCGAGTCGTCGCCGAGGGAGAGGTTGATGACGTCGGCGCCGTGGTCGGCGGCCCAGCGGATGCCGTCGGCGAGGGCGTTGCCGCGGGTCTTGCGGGCCTCGGCGCGGGAGGGGTCGGCGTCCTCCAGGATGACGCGCACGGGCAGGATCTTCGCCTCGGGGGCGACGCCCATGACGCCGTCGGCGCCGCCGGGGCCGTGTCCGTGGCCGGCGATGATCCCGGCCATCGCGGTGCCGTGGCGGGCCCAGGCGCGGTCGCCCTGCTTCGCTCCGAAGCCGACCATGTCCTTGCCGGTGAGGACGTTTCCGGCGAGGTCGGGGTGGTCGGCCTCGACGCCGGTGTCGAGGACGGCGACGGTGACGCCCTCGCCCTTGGTGGTGCGCCAGATCTGCCGGGTGTGCAGGGCGTCCAGGGCCCACTGCTTGGCGCGGATGCCGTCGGCGTACGCGGTGGTGGGCGGGACGAGGGCGAGGGCGGCGGCGAGGAGGACGCCGAGGGCCGCGGCACGGCGGGACGGGACGGTCACGAGGGCTGCTCCGTGGCGGAGGCGGCGTGCTTGCGCAGGCTCCGTTCGATGCGGTCGGCGAGGCCGCGGGCCTCGTGGCCGAGGCCGGCCTGGGCGGGGGCGGTGGTGGCGCCGGACTCCATGGCCTCCTCGGCGGGCTGCGGGTCGTCGACGGTGCGGCCGTCGGCCCAGCCGGAGACGGCGTAGACGACGACGGGGGCGTCGGTGAGGACGGAGACGGTCCACGAGGCCCGCTGCCCGGCGCCGAAGCCGGCGGCGGCGGTGCCCTTCGCGGCGTACGGCAGAGGCATGAGGTCGCTGCGGCGGGCCAGGCCCTCCTTCTCGAAGCGGCGGGCCAGCGAGGCCGTCGTGGCGGCGTCGGCCCGGGTGAAGAGCAGGCCGACGGTGGTGACGTGGCTCTGGGTGGCGTCGGTGTAGGTGGCGCGCAGCAGGCGGGCGCAGCCGGCCGGGGCGAGGACCTTGCGCAGCAGCGGGTCGAAGGCGTCCGCGCAGCCGCTGTCCGGGGCGACGGCGATCCGCGTCCAGGTGCGGTCGGCGCCGCCGGGGCCGGCGCCCCGGCCCTGGACGGTCGGCGGGAAGAGCCGGTCGACCGGCACGCTGTGCCACAGGTCCCCGGCCGCGGCGAACGCGCCGCGGGCGCCGTCCTCCCCGCCGTCCCCGGTGAGCCAGCTGCCGGTGACGGCGCCGCCGACGAGGCCCACTCCGAGGACGAGGCAGACGGTGGCCGCGACGATCTGGGGGCGCCCCCGGCCGCCGAAGCGGCGGGGCCGGGCCTGCCCGTCGTACGCGCCGTACTGCTGGGGCGCGCCGTACTGCTCGGGCGGCGGGCCGAACGGTGTGAGGGGGCGGCCGACGCCGGGGGCGGGCGTGTTCCGGGGCTGGGACTGGGGCCGGGGAGCCGGGGTGGCGGGGACCGCGCCGGTGGATATGGGAGGGGGCGTGTGCCCGTCGCCCGGGCCGCCGCGTTCGCCCCGCGCGCCGTTGGGCGCGCCCGTGCCGCCGAGGGCGGCTCCGGCCGGGACCGGGCGCAGCCGGGCGGTGGTCTCGGAGGGCCTCTCGGCGGGGCGGCCGGTACGGGGCGCCGGGTGCGGTGGAGCGGTGGTGGCCCGGGGCCGCGGCTCGCCGGTGCCGTCGGTGGGGCGCGCCGGGCGCAGCTCGGTGGTCGTCTCGGACGGCGTCTCGGGGGAGGCGCCGGGGCGGGGTGCCGGTGCCTGCGGCCGCCCGTCCGGGCGGGTGGGTACGGCGGTACCCGGGACCGGCGGGCCGGGCGTCCCGCCCGGTGCCCGGGAGCCGACCGCCGGCGGCGCGTCCGGGAAGCGGGCGGACGCCGGGGGCGGCGGAGGAGGTGGAGGAGGCGTGGGACCTGCGGCCGGGACACGGGTGTCCGCGGTGCCGGAAGGGACCGGCGCGGGGGCCTGCGGCGGGGGCACGGGGGTGCCGGGGCGCGACGGGGTCACGGCGCCGGAAGGGACCGGTGCGGGGTGGCCCGTGGCGGCCGGCTGCGGCGCGGGGGCCTGCGGCGGGGGCATGGGGCCGGGGTGCGGGAGCCGGGTGCCGGGGGCGTCGGCGGGAGCCGGTGCGGGGCGGCCCGTGGCGGCCGGCTGCGGCGGGCGCTCGGGGGTGCCGGGGCGTGGCGGGGTCGCGGGGCGTGGGGGGAAGGAGGCGCGTCGCGCGTCCGTGCTCATGCACCCCCCGTTTCCTCGTGCCCGGGCCGCTGCGTCTTCCTCGTGCGCGGGCGCGGGTCCTCCTGCCCTGGCCCGGCGGGCACTGCTCCTGCCGGACACGCATACCCGCACGACCGGACCGTCATCCCGGTACGGACCTCCGGCAGGAGTCGTTCCGCCGTGCGTGCGCGTCACTTTACGGCGTGCCGCCCCCCGGAGGGGAACCGGTCCGGGCGACCGCGGCTTTGGCCCGGATCGTCCCCCTACCCTGCGGTAATCCTGTCTGGCAGGCTGCGTTCATGACCGCGCGCCCCGCCGACCGGGCCCGTTACGACCGGGCCACCGCCCATCTCGACGCCCCGCTGGCCATCGTCGACCTGGAGGCGTTCGACGCCAACGCCGACGACCTGGTCCGGCGTGCCCGGGGCAAGCCGATCCGCGTCGCCAGCAAGTCCGTGCGCTGCCGTGCGCTGCTCGAACGCGTCCTGGCCCGGGACGGGTTCGCGGGCGTCATGTCGTTCACGCTGGCCGAGTCGCTGTGGCTGGCGCGGTCCGGTGTCGAGGACGTACTGCTCGCCTATCCGTCGGCGGACCGGGCCTCCTTCGCCGAGCTGACCGCCGATCCCAAGCTGGCCGCGGCCGTGACCGTGCTGGTGGACGACCCGGCGCAGCTGCGGCTGATCGACGAGGCGCGCGGGAACGGCCGTGAAGAGGTGCGGGTCTGCCTGGAGTTGGACACGTCGCTGCGGCTGCTGGGCGGGCGGGTGCGCGTCGGGGCCCGCCGCTCGCCGCTGCACTCCCCCGCGCAGCTCGCCGATCTGGCCCGCCTGGTGGACCGGCGGCCGGGGTTCAGGGTCGTGGGGCTCATGGCGTACGAGGGGCACATCGCCGGGGTCGGGGACGCGGTGGCGGGCCGGCCGCTGCGGTCGCGCGCGGTCCGGCTGATGCAGGCCGCCGCGCGCCGGGAGCTGGCCGGGCGGCGGGCCGAGGCGGTGCGCGCGGTGCGGGCGGTGGTGCCGGACCTGGAGTTCGTCAACGGCGGCGGCACGGGCAGTGTGCAGCACACCGCGGCGGAGGCGGCGGTCACGGAGATCGCCGCCGGGTCGGGGCTGTACGTGCCGCGGCTGTTCGACGACTACACGTCGTTCAGCGGCCGTCCCGCGGCCCTGTTCGCCCAGCCCGTCGTACGGCGGCCGGGGATGGGGGTGGTGACGGTCCTCGGCGGGGGGTATCCGGCCTCCGGGGCCCCCGGGGCGGACCGGCTTCCGGAGCCGTATCTGCCCCAAGGGCTGCGGTACGACCCCCGGGAGGGGGCCGGCGAGGTGCAGACGCCGCTGCTCGGTTTCCCCGCCGACGACCTCCTCGTCGGGGACAAGGTGTGGTTCCGGCACGCCAAGGCCGGTGAGCTGTGCGAGCGGTTCGACGCGCTGCACCTGGTGGAGGGCGACCGGGTGACGGCGACCGTGCCGACGTACCGCGGCGAGGGCCGTACGTTCCTCTGAGCGCCGTCCGGGCACCGGCCTACAGGGGGGTGACGTAGGCGCCGGAGATCCCGCCGTCCACCAGGAAGTCGGTGGCGTTGACGAAGGAGGAGTCGTCGCTGGCCAGGAAGGCGACGGCGGCGGCGATCTCCTCGGCCTCGGCGAACCGGCCGACGGGGATGTGGACGAGGCGGCGCGCGGCGCGCTCCGGGTCCTTGGCGAACAGCTCCCGGAGCAGGGGGGTGTTGACCGGGCCGGGGCACAGGGCGTTGACGCGGATGCCCTCGCGGGCGAACTGCACGCCCAGTTCGCGGGAGAGGGCGAGGACGCCGCCCTTGGACGCCGTGTACGAGATCTGCGAGGTCGCCGCGCCCATGCGGGCCACGAAGGAGGCGGTGTTGATGATGGAGCCCTTGCCCTGGCGCCGCATGTAGGGCAGGGCGGCCTTGCAGCACAGGTAGACGGAGGTGAGGTTGACCTCCTGGACGCGCCTCCACGCCTCCAGGCCGGTCTCCAGGATGGAGTCGTCGTCGGGCGGGGAGATGCCGGCGTTGTTGAAGGCGACGTCGACGCTGCCGTAGGTGTCGTACGCCGCCCGGAACAGGGCCTCGACCTGTCCGGGGTCGGTGACGTCGGCCCGGACGAAGGTGCCGCCGGTCTCCTCGGCCGCCGCCTTGCCGCGCTCCTCGTCGATGTCGCCGCACACCACGTGGGCGCCCTCGGAGGCGAGGCGGCGGGCGGAGGCGAGGCCGATGCCGCTGCCGGCTCCGGTGACGACGGCGGTGCGGCCGGCCAGGCGGCGGCAGACGGCGTCCGGGGTCTGTGGGGCTGGGGTCTGCGCGGTCACTGTGCGGGGCCCTCCGTGCTGATGAAGACGTTCTTGGTCTCGGTGAAGGCGGTCAGGGCGTCCGGGCCGAGCTCGCGGCCGAGGCCGGACTGCTTGAAGCCGCCGAACGGGGTCCAGTAGCGGACGCTGGAGTGGGAGTTGACGGACAGGTTCCCGGCGCGGACGGCCTGGGCGACGCGCAGGGCGCGGCCGACGTCGCGAGTCCAGACCGAGCCGGACAGGCCGTAGTCGGTGGCGTTGGCGAGGCGGACGGCGTCGGCCTCGTCGTCGAAGGGGAGGACGACGGCGACGGGGCCGAAGACCTCCTCGACGGCCACGCGTGCGCGGGGGCCGACGCCGGTGAGGACGGTGGGCGGATACCAGAAGCCGGGGCCCTCGGGGGCCTTGCCACGGATGCCGGCGGCGTCCTCGGGGACGTAGGAGCGGACCCGCCGGAGCTGGCGGCGGGAGATCAGCGGACCCATCTGGGTGCGCTCGTCGGCCGGGTCGCCGACGACGACGGACTCGACGGCGGGGGCGAGCAGGCCGAGGAAGCGGTCGTGGACGGCGCGCTGGACGAGGATGCGGGTGCGGGCGCAGCAGTCCTGGCCGGCGTTGTCGAGGAAGGACATGGGGGCGGCGGCCGCGGCGGCCTCCAGGTCGGCGTCGGCGAAGACGATGTTGGGGCTCTTGCCGCCGAGTTCGAGGGTGACGCGCTTGAGGTGGGCGGCGCCCTTGGCCAGCACCTGTCTGCCGACCGCCGTCGACCCGGTGAAGACGATCTTCGCGACGCCGGGGTGGGTGACGAGCGCGTCGCCCGCGACCGGGCCGTGGCCGGGCAGCACCTGGAACAGGTGTTCCGGCAGTCCGGCGGCCAGGGCGAGTTCGGCCAGGCGCAGGGCGGTGAGCGGGGTGGTCTCGGCGGGTTTGAGGAGGACCGCGTTGCCCGCCGCGAGGGCGGGGGCCGTGCCCCAGGCCGCGATGGGCAGGGGGAAGTTCCAGGGGGCGATGACGCCGACGACGCCGAGCGGTTCGAGGATCGTGACGTCGAGGCCGCCGGGGACCGGGATCTGGCGTCCGGTCAGCCGCTCCACTCCCCCGGCGGCGTAGTCGAGCAGGTCGCGGACGTTGGCCGCCTCCCAGCGGGCGTTGCCGAGGGTGTGGCCGGCCTCCTGGACCTCCAGGCGGGCCAGCTCTTCCAGGTGGTCGTCGACGGTGGCGGCGAAGCGGCGCAGCAGCCGGGCCCGGTCGCCGGGGGCGAGGGCGGCCCACCTGGCCTGCGCCCGCGCGGCCCGGGTGACGGCGGCGTCGACGTCGGCCGGGCCGGCGGCGGGGACGGTGGCGACGGTCTCCTCGGTCGCGGGGTTCAGGACGCGCAGCTCACCGGGCAGGTCGTCGGAGAGTTCGTCGGAGAGTTCGTCCGAGAACTCGTCGGAAGGTTCGTCGGGCAGGGCATCGGACACGAGAGGGCCTCACATGCGTTCGAAGGAGCGGCGCAGCTCCCAGTCGGTGACGGCGGCGTCGAAGGCGTCCAGTTCGACGCGGGCCATGTTCCGGTAGTGGGCGACGACCTCGTCGCCGAAGGCGGCATGGGCGAGGGGGCTGTTCTCCCAGAGCCCGGCGGCCTCGCGCAGGGTGGTCGGGACGTGCGCGAAACCGGCGGTGTAGGCGTTTCCGGGGCAGGGCTCGGGCAGCTCCAGCTTCCGCTCGACGCCGTACAGTCCGGCCGCGACCATCCCGGCGACCGCCAGGTAGGGGTTGACGTCGCCGCCGGGGAGCCGGTTCTCGAAGCGCAGGGAGCGGCCGTGGCCGACCACGCGCAGGGCGCAGGTGCGGTTGTCGTGGCCCCAGGCGACGGCGGTGGGGGCGAAGGAGCCGGGCTGGAACCGCTTGTAGGAGTTGATGTTCGGGGCGTAGAGGAGGGAGAAGTCGCGCAGCGCGGCGAGCTGTCCGGCGAGGAAGTGCCGCATGAGGGCGGACATGCCGCCGGGCCCGTCCCCGGCCATGACGCTGCGGCCGTCGCCGTCGGCGAGCGAGAGGTGGATGTGGCAGGAGTTGCCCTCGCGTTCGTTGTACTTGGCCATGAAGGTGAGGGAGACGCCCTCCTGGGCGGCGATCTCCTTGGCGCCGGTCTTGTAGATCGCGTGCTGGTCACAGGTGACGAGGGCCTCGTCGTAGCGGAAGGCGATCTCGTGCTGGCCGGGGTTGCACTCGCCCTTGGCGGACTCGACGGTGAGGCCGGCGCCGGCCATCTCGTTGCGGATGCGGCGCAGCAGGGGCTCGACGCGGCCGGTGCCGAGGACGGAGTAGTCGATGTTGTACCGGTTGACCGGGGTCAGCCCCCGGTAGCCGGCGTCCCAGGCCTGCTCGTAGGTGTCCTTGAAGACGATGAACTCCAGCTCGGTGCCGACCCGGGCGGTCAGGCCGTGCCCGGCGAGGCGCTCCAGCTGGCGGCGCAGGATCTGGCGGGGCGCGGCGGCGACCGGGGAGCCGTCGCCCCAGGCGAGGTCGGCGACGAGCAGCGCGGTGCCCTCGTTCCAGGGGATACGGCGCAGGGTGTCCGGGTCGGGGTGCAGGGCGAAGTCGCCGTAGCCGCGGTCCCAGGAGGACATGGCGTAGCCGTCGACGGTGTTCATCTCGGCGTCGACGGCGAGGAGGTAGGTGCAGCCCTCGGTGCCGTGGTGGAGGACCTCGTCGAGGAAGAAGCGCGCGGCGAACCGCTTGCCCTGGAGGCGTCCCTGCATGTCGGGGAAGGCCAGGACGACGGTGTCGATGTCCCCGCCGGCGACGAGGGCGTGCAGTTCCTCGACGCCGAGCGGCGCGGTGCGGTCTGCCACGGGAGAGCCTCCTTGGGGCTGCTGCGCGCTGGGCCGGCCGGGAGCCGTGAACCGGCCCTTAAGGTATGGCCGGGAACCATTGCTTGGGAAGGGGGCGCGTCCGCGTGGCGGAGGAGAGGGGCGGCGGCACGGTGGCGGACCGGCTGGCGCCGGTGCTGCGGCCGGTGCGCGCGGGCAACGGCTTCGAGGAGGCGCTGGAGCAGATCCTCCAGGTCGTGCGGCTGGGGCTGGTGGCGGAGGGCGAGCGGCTGCCGGCCGAGCGGGAACTGGCCGAGCGGCTGGGGATCAGCCGGGTGACGCTGCGCGAGGTGCTGAGGGTGCTGCACGAGCAGGGGCTGGTGGAGTCGCGGCGCGGGCGGTACGGCGGAACGTTTGTGCTGCCGCGGGCGGACGCGGGCGGCGAGGACGAGCTGCGGCGCCGGGTCGCCGGGGTCGACCTGGAGGACGTCCTGCGCTTCCGGGAGGTGCTGGAGGTGGGCGCGGCCGGGCTGTGCGCCGCGCGCGGCCGGGACGGCGGACGGGCCAAGCGGCTGCGGCGGGCGCTGGCCGGGACGCACGACGTGGCGCCGGCCGGCTACCGCCGCGCGGACACGATGCTGCACCTCACCCTCGCCGAGCTGTGCGGATCGCCGTCGCTGGCCGCGCAGTACGCGGCGGTGCGGGCGACGGTGAACGGCCTCCTCGACTGCATCCCCCTGCTGGTCCGCAACCTGGAGCACTCCCAGCGCCAGCACACCGCGCTGGTCGAGGCGGTGCTCGACGGGGACGAGGACGGGGCGCGGGAGGTCATGCGGGAGCACTGCGCGGGGACGGCGGCGCTGCTGCGCGGGTTCCTGGCGTGAGCGCGTGCGTGAGGGCGAGGGCGGGAGCCGTGGGCCCCGCCTTGCCGTGCCGCGGGCGCTTCGGCAAAGGTATGGGATCGGTCCATTGCAGGGAGGTCGGGTGACGGGCAGGCCGCTGATCGGCGTCAGTACGTACCTGGAGTCCGGGACGCGCTGGGGCGTGTGGGAGCTGGAGGCGGCGCTGCTGCCCGCCGGGTATCCGCGGCTGGTGCAGCGGGCGGGCGGCCTGGCGGCGATGCTCCCGCCGGACGCGCCGGAGCACGCCGGCGCGGCCGTGGCCCGGCTGGACGGGCTGGTGATCGCGGGCGGCCCGGACGTCGAGCCGGCCCGCTACGGCGCCGTACCCGACCCGCGCACCGGCCCGCCCGACCGGGCCCGGGACGCCTGGGAGCTGGCCCTGATCGACGCGGCCCTGGCGCGGGACGTCCCGCTGCTGGGCATCTGCCGCGGCATGCAGCTGCTGAACGTCGCCCTCGGCGGCACCCTCGTCCAGCATCTCGACGGCCACGCCGAGACCCCGGGCGTCTTCGGCCGCCACCCCGTCGTGCCGGTCCCGGGCACGCGGTACGCCGCCGTCGTCCCGGAGGAGATCTCCGTACCGGTCTTCCACCACCAGGCGGTGGACCGCCTCGGCGCGGGCCTGGTGGCGTCGGCGCACGCGGCGGACGGGACGGTGGAGGCCGTGGAGCTCCCGTCCGGCCCCTGGGTGCTGGGCGTGCAGTGGCACCCGGAGATGGGCGAGGACGTACGGGTGATGCGGGCGCTGGTGGAGGCGGCCGGGGCGCCGGGCTGAGGCCGCACCCGCGCGCCGGGGTCTCATCCGCGCGTCAGGGACAGCAGCTCCCGGGCCGGGCCCGCCGGGCGGTGGCCCGTCGGCCAGACGGCGCGCAGGTCGCGGGCGAGGGAGACGTCCGCCACGGGGACGCTCACCAGGCGCCGCATCGCCAGCTCCTCGCCGACGGCGAGTTCGCTGAGGACGGCGGGGCCGGCGCCGCCGACCGCCGCCGCCTTCACGGCGGTGGTCGAGGAGAGCTCGATCAGCGGGCGGGCGAGGCCGCCCAGGGCGGCGTCGAGGACCTGGCGGGTGCCGGAGCCCTTCTCCCTCAGGATCAGCGGGGTCGACGCGAGCTCCTCGGCGGCCAGCGGGCGCCGGCGGCGGGCCCAGGGGTGGGCGGGGGCGGTGACGACGATCAGCCGGTCGTGGCCGATCACCGTGGAGTCCAGGCCGGAGGGGACACTGAGCCCCTCCACGAACCCGAGGTCGGCCTCGTCGGCCAGCAGCCGCTGGGCCACCGCCGTCGAGTTCCCGGCCAGCAGCGACACCGCCGTGTCCGGCCGCTGGGCGCGCAGCGCGAGCAGCCAGCCCGGCAGCAGGTACTCGGCGATGGTCATGCTCGCCGCCACCCGCAGCCGCGAGTCCCTGCGGTCCCTGAGCGCCTGCGCCCCCGCGTCGAACGCCTCCGCCGCCTCCACGATCCGCCGCGCCCAGTCCGTGACCAGCGCGCCGGCGTCGGTGAGCCGGGACCCGCGCGGCGAGCGGTCCACCAGGGCGACGCCCAGCTGGCGTTCCATGGAGCGGATGCGGCTGCTGGCGGCCGGCTGGGTGATGCCGAGCTCGCGCGCGGCCCCGCCGAGACTGCCCAGCCGCGCCACCGCCAGCAGCAGCTCCAAGGCTCCGAGGTCCGGCACCCGGTGGGCCAGCGAACCGGTGGGCGTCCGCGCGGAGTCCTCCCGTTCTGCCGTGTTGCTCATAACCCCAGCTTATGTCCCCATAGAGACATGCTCCCTGGTCAGGGGCCGGGGATCGGTCACGATAGAAGTATGATCACCGCAGCTCGGCCCTTTTCCCCCGCCGCCGCACGCCCACCCCGCGTGACGGCCGTCCGTCATCTCGGCCCCAACTGGTACGCCACCGTGATGGGCACCGCCGTCATCGCCTCCGCCGGCGCCGGGCTTCCGCTGCACCTGCCCGGTCTGCGCACCGCGTGCACCGCCGTCTGGGCACTGGCCGGGCTGCTGCTCGCGGTGCTGCTCACGGCGCGGGCCCTGCACTGGCGGCACCACCGCGACCAGGTCCGCGCCCACCTCCTCGACCCGGCGACGGCCCCCTTCTACGGCTGCCTGGCCATGGCCCTGCTGTCCGTGGGCGGCGGCGCGCTCGTCGTCGGCCGGGACTGGATCGGCCTGCGGGCGGCCCTCGCCCTGGACGGCGTGCTGTTCGTCTCCGGTACGGCCCTCGGACTCGTGGTGGCCGTCGCCGTGCCGTACCTGATGGCCGTGCGCCACCGTATCGAGCCGGGGCAGGCGAGCCCGGTGTGGCTGCTGTCGCTGATCCCGCCGATGGTGTCGGCGGCGAACGGGCCGCTGCTGGTGCCGCACCTGCCCGAGGGCCAGCCGCGCGAGACGCTGCTGTTCGCCTGCTTCGCGCTCTTCGGGCTGAGTCTGCTGGCGACGCTGGTCATGCTGCCGCTGGTCTTCGCCCGGCTGCTCACCGCCGGTCCGCTGCCGCTCGCCCTGACGCCGACGCTGTTCCTGGTGCTGGGCCCGCTCGGGCAGTCCACCACCGCCGCCGGGCAGTTCGCGGACGTCGCCCCCGGCGCCGTGCCGGCCCCGTACCACGAGGGCTTCGCCGTGCTCAGCGTCCTGTACGGGGTGCCGGTCATGGGTTTCGCGCTGCTGTGGCTGGGGCTGGCCACCGCCCACGTGGTGCGGGCGCGGCGCGGCGGGATGCGGTTCGCCATGACGTGGTGGTCGTTCATCTTCCCGCTGGGCACCTGTGTCACCGGCTCCGAGGCGCTCGCCCGGCACACGGGGCTCGCCCTGTACGGCGTCTCGGCCGTCGGCCTGTACGCCGTCCTGGTCGCCGCGTGGGCCACCGCGGCCGTGTGCACCGCGCGCGGCCTGCTCAGCGGCGTGCTGCTCGCAGCGCCCGCCCCAGCACCCGTGGTGCCCCGGCCAGCGACGGCCCGTACCACGTGAGGTGCCGGCCGTCGGCCAGTGCGCAGGGCAGTCCGGGGAAGGCGTCGGGGCCGTCGGCGGCGGTGAAGCGGTACGGCTCGTCGGGGAGGACCACGAGGTCCGGGCGGGCCGCCCGCAGCTCCTCGGCCGTCACCTTCGGGTAGCGGTCGGGATGGCCGGCGTACAGGTGGTCGACGCCGAGGCGGGCCAGGACGTCACCCGCGAAGGTGTCCCGGCCGAGCACCCTCCACGGCCGGCGCCAGACCGGCACCACCGCCGTCCTCCGGCGCGCGGGCGGCGCGAGGGCCGACCAGGTCTCCTCCGCCTCGTCCAGCCAGCGCGGCCGGGAACGGGCGCCGCACGCCGCCAGCACCCGGGCCAGCTCCCCGAACGCCTGCGGCACGGTGCGCACCTCGGTGACCAGCACCTCGACGCCCGCCGCGCGCAGGGCGTCCAGGTCCGGGGCGCGGTTCTCCTCCTCGTTGGCGATCACCAGGTCGGGGGCGAGGGAGACGATCCGCTCGACCTGCGGGTTCTTGGTGCCGCCGACGCGTACGACGTCCAGGCCGGCCGGGTGCGCGCACCAGTCGGTGGCACCGGCGAGCACCCCGGGGACCGTGCGGGCCACGGCCTCGGTCAGGGACGGCACCAGGGAGACGGCTCTCACGGACACGGCCCGCACGGGCGCGGCCCTCACGGGCGGGGCCGGTTGCGCACCGCCTCGATGTGCTCGGCGACCGCGACGACGATCAGCCGGGTCTCGGGCACCGTCGCCCGCCAGCGGTGCCGCACGCCGCCGGTGAGGTACAGGGTGTCGCCGCGGCCCAGCCGGTAGGCGCGGCCCTCGGCCTCGATCTCCACGGCGCCCTCGGCGACGTACATCAACTGGTCGTTGCGGTACTGCAGTTCGCGGCCCGCGTCGTGGTCGCCGGTGAATTCCGAGGCGTGCATCTGGTGGTGCCCGCGCACCAGGGACCGCACCCGGGGCTCGAACGGCGGCTCGGGGTCCTCGCCCCGCACCACGTCCACGCTGCACGCGGGGTCGGCGGCGGCGAGGAGCTCCACGGCGGTGGTGCGCAGGGCGTCGGCCACCTTCTCCAGGGAGCTGGTGCTGGGGCGGGCCCGGTCGTTCTCGATCTGGCTGAGGAAGGGCACGGACAGGCCACTGCGCTCGGCCACGACGGCGAGCGTCAGCTCCAGGGCCCGGCGCCGCCGCCGGACGGCCGCGCCCACCCGCAGGGGCTGCTCTTTGTGGTCGCCCATCGCTCGGCTCCCTCCTCCGCCCGTCGCCGCGCTGCCGCCGCCCGCTGCCGGACGGTGTCCTTCTGATGACTTCTCTGCACCCTACGCATGTTCGGCAAACCGTTTCATGCGCCCGTCACATCGATGTCACATCGCGGCGACCGGTATCTCACGGTTTCGCGCCACCCGATCGCCGCTCCGGCACGGCACCGGGCACGTCTTCGGTTCAAGGCGCGGGCGGTCCCGTCTGTTCCCGCCTGTTCCGCCGGGCCGGCGGCGGTCCGGTCCGGGCGGCGGCAGGGCGCTCTGTGGTTGTCCGGATCCTTGCCGTGTCCCGTACCCGGGGCCGTACGGCGAAGGGTGGATCCCCCCATGCTCTCGCGGCACGGGCGGATCCACCCCTCGGGCGGCATTCGGGTCCGGGTTACCGGGGGGTCATCCGGTCCACCATGTCCGGGTGCTCCTCCAGCCAGGCGGCGACGGCCTCCTGCTCATGGCCCTGGCCGCGGTCCTTGATCTCGCTCTCCAGGCTGCCGAGCTCCTCCTCGCTCATCCGGAAGTTCTTGATCCACTCGGTGAGCTGCGGGTACTGCCCGGGGAACTCCTTGCTCGCGATGGTGCGGATGGTGTTGCCCTCGCCCCAGAGCTTCTTCGGGTCCTTCAGCTTGGTGAGCTCGTACTCGCTGTACGCCCAGTGCGGCGACCACAGCGCGACCGCGACGGGCTTCTTCTCGGCGTAGGCCCGCTTGAGCTCGGCCAGCATCGCCGGGGTGGAGCCGTCGACGACCTCGTACTCCCCGTCCAGGCCGTAGCCCGGCAGGACCTTGTCCTTGAGGATGTTCATCTGGCCGGTGCCCGGCTCGATGCCGATGATCTTCCCGTCGAACCGGCCGGCCTTGCCCTTGAGGTCCGCCATGGACTTCACGTCCTTGACGTAGGAGGGCACGGCGATCTCCAGCGAGGTCGGCTCGTACCAGGTGCCCAGGTCGGTCAGGCTGTCCTTGCTCTTGTCCCAGTAGTTCTTCTGGGCGTGCGGCAGCCAGGCGTCGAAGTTGAGGTCGAGGTCGCCGGAGGCGAGGCCGGTGTAGACCGGGCCGACGTCCATCTGCTTGAGGTTCAGCTTGTAGCCGCGCCGTTCCAGGACGTTCTTCCACAGGTGGGTGACGGCGATGTCCTCGTCCCAGGGGAACCAGGCCACGTCCAGGGGCCGCTTGGCCTCGGCGGGGGCGGCACCGGAGCCGGAGCCGACCGGGGCGAGCTCGTCGACGAGGCCGGGGTGGTCCTCCAGCCAGGTGCGCACGGCGTCCTGCTGGCGTCCCTTGCCGGCCTTGTTGATCTCGGCCTCCAGGCTGGTGAGCTGCTTCTCGTCCAGCTTGAAGTCCTTCAGCCACCCGGCCACGACCGGATCGTCCTGCGCGAAGCCCTTGCGGGCCAGCGTGTGCACGCCGTCGCCCTCGCCCCAGGCGCCCTTGGGGTCCTTCAGCTTCTTCAGGTCGTAGTCGTTGTACGCCCAGTGCGGCGACCAGAGCGTGACGACGATCGGTTCCTTCTTGCCGTAGGCCCGCTTCAGCTCGGCCAGCATCGCCGGGGTGGAGCTGTCGACGACCTTGTACTCCCGGTCCAGGCCGTACGCCTTGAGGACCTTGCTCTTGAGCAGGCCCATCTCGCCGGCGCTGGGCTCGATGCCGGTGATCTTCCCGCCGAAGAGGGCGGCCTTGCCCTTGAGGTCGTCCAGGGAGTCGATGCCCTTCATGTACGACGGGACGCTCAGCTCCAGGGAGGTGGGGCCGTACCAGGCGCCGAGGTCGTCGAGCCGGTCGCCGTACTTCTTCCAGTACGGGGCGTGGGTGGTCGGCAGCCAGCCGTTGGTCTGGAAGTCGATGCTGCCCTGGGCGACGGAGGTGTAGAGCGGGCCGGCCTCGAACTGCTTGGCCTCGACCTGGTAGCCGCGCTGTTCGAGGATCTCCTTCCACAGGAAGGTGGAGGCGACGCCCTCGTCCCACGGGATGTAACCGATGCTGATCTTCTTGCCCTGGCCGACGTCCTTGCCGCCGGCGGCACCGGCGGAGCCG
Source organism: Streptomyces sp. NPDC006134 (assembly GCF_040628835.1). Lineage (NCBI taxonomy): Bacteria > Bacillati > Actinomycetota > Actinomycetes > Kitasatosporales > Streptomycetaceae > Streptomyces > Streptomyces sp. NPDC006134. The sequence continues at coordinate 60,617 of NZ_JBEXTV010000033.1, forward strand.
CCGCTGCCGCCGAACACGCTCATGCCGCCCGCGACGAGCGCGAGGACCACGACACCGACGACGGCGATCTGCGGGCGCGGCCGGTAGGACCAGATCTTCAGGCCCTGCACGGCCCGGGCGCGGGCGGCGGCACGGCGGCCGAGCGGCGAGACCTGGGTGCCGAGGGCGCTGGTCATCCGGTCCAGGTAGATCGCGAGGATCACGATGGCGACACCGGCCTCGGAGCCGAGACCGACGTTGAGCTGGCCGATGGCCTCGTTGACGTCGCCGCCGAGGCCGCCGGTGCCGACCATGCCGGCGATCGCGGCCATGGACAGGCCGAGCATGATCACCTGGTTGACGCCTGCCATCACGGTGGGCAGCGCGAGCGGCAGCTGGACGCGCAGCAGGGTGTTGCGGCGGGTGGTGCCGAACGCCTCGGCCGCCTCGACCAGTTCCTTGTCGACCTGGCGGATGCCGAGCTCGGTCATGCGCACGCCGGGGGCGAGCGCGAAGATCAGGGTGGCGACGATGCCCGCGGAGGCGCCGGTGCCGAAGAAGAGGATCGCCGGGATGAGGTAGATCATCGCGGGCAGCGTCTGCATGAAGTCCAGCACCGGCCGGACCAGGCCGCTGACGCGATCCGAGCGGGCCGCCCAGATGCCCACGGGCACCGCGACGACCAGGGCGATGATCGTGGCGACGAGGACCAGCGACAGGGTCACCATCGCGTCCTCCCACAGTTCGAGGGAGTCGATGAACGCGAATCCCACGAAGGCGAGGACACCGGCGAGCGTGCCGCGCAGCCAGAAGGCCAGCACCGCGAAGATGCCGGCGAGCAGCAGCGGTTCGGGCGCCTGGAGGACGGCGTTGATGCCGTCGTAGGTCCCGGTGAAGACGGACTTGAGGAAGTCGAAGAGCCAGGAGACGTGGCCGAGCAGCCAGTCGACCGCGTCGTTGACCCAGTCGCCGAGCGGGATCCTAGGCACGGGCCATCACCTTCCCGCCGTCCTGGCGCCGGGTGGAGCCGCAGGTGCCGGGGGCGGCCTGCTCGTCCCCGATGAAGCCGACCAGACGCTGCCGCGGGACCACCCCGACGAGTCCGTCGCCCTCGTCCACCACGGCCACGGGGTGCGGCACGCGGGCGCTGATGGCGCACAGCTCGACGAACGGGGTGGCCGGGGTGGCGGTCTCGCAGTCGCAGTCGGCCTCGTCGCCGCGCACGTCGCGGTCCATGACGGCGCCGGCCGTCAGGACGCGGGAGCGGTCGACGTCCTGGGTGAAGGAGGCGACGTAGTCGTTGGCGGGCCGCATCAGGATGTCCTGCGCGGTGCCGAGCTGCACGATCCGGCCGTCGCGCATGACGGCGACGCGGTCGCCCAGGCGCATGGCCTCGTTGAGGTCGTGGGTGATGAAGACGATCGTCTTCTTCAGCGTCTTCTGCAGCTCCAGCAGCTGGTCCTGCATGTCGCGGCGGATCAGCGGGTCGAGCGCGCTGAAGGACTCGTCCATCAGCAGCAGGTCGGCGTCGGTGGCGAGCGCGCGGGCCAGGCCCACGCGCTGCTGCATGCCGCCGGACAGCTCGTCCGGCCAGGACTTCTCCCAGCCGGCCAGGCCGCACAGGGCGAGCGCCTCGTCGGCGCGGCGTTCGCGCTCGGCGCGGGGCACGCCCTGCACTTCCAGGCCGTAGGCGGCGTTGTCGCGGACGCTGCGGTGCGGGAAGAGCGCGAAGTGCTGGAAGACCATGCTGATCTTCTTGGAGCGGACCTCGCGCAGCCCTCGGTCGCCGAGTTCGGTGAGGTCCTGGCCGCCGAAGCGGACGTGTCCCGCGGTGGGCTCCAGGAGCCCGTTGAGCATGCGCAGCAGGGTGGACTTGCCGGAGCCGGACAGGCCCATCACGACGAAGATCTCGCCCGGCTCCACGGTGAAGGAGGCGTCGATGACGGCGGCCGTGGTCCCGTCGGCGCGCAGTTCCTCCCGGTCGGCGCCCTGGCGCAGCCGTTCGACTGCCTGGTCCGGTTTTCTGCCGAACACCTTGTACAGGTGCTCGGCCTCAAGCCTGGCTGACACGCTTACCTCTTGGCTCGGGGGCAAGGACAGGGATACGGAGCCCGGCTCACTGTTGAATTGAGCAACCAGCTTCGATCCGGGGGCGCGCCTGCCCCCTTGCCCCCGGGGCAAACACACAAGTGACCCGGCTCACATCTCTCACGCCTCTCGCGCCCCGGGGCGGGCCCGCGCCTTCGCACCGCGCTCAGGGCCGGCGTCCGTCTGCGGCATGATGCGTGCGTGACCGGACGACTGATGCTCCTCGACACCGCCTCCCTCTACTTCCGCGCCTACTTCGGCGTCCCGGAGTCCGTGAAGGCCCCGGACGGCACGCCGGTGAACGCCGTGCGCGGCCTGCTGGACTTCATCGACCGCCTGGTGAAGGACCACCGCCCCGACCACCTGGTGGCCTGCATGGACGCCGACTGGCGCCCGCGGTGGCGGGTGGAGCTGATCCCCGCCTACAAGGCGCACCGCGTCGCCGAGGAGCACGCCGCGGGCCCGGACGAGGAGCAGGTGCCCGACACGCTGTCCCCGCAGGTGCCGGTCATCGAGGCCGTCCTCGACGCGCTCGGCATCGCGCGCGTGGGCGTGCCGGGGTACGAGGCCGACGACGTCATCGGCACCTACACCGCCCGCGCCCGGGGCCCGGTCGACATCGTCACCGGCGACCGCGACCTGTATCAGCTGGTCGACGACGAGCGCGGCGTCCGCGTGCTGTACCTGGTCAAGGGCGTCGGCACCCTCCAGCTCACCGACGAGGCCGTGCTGCGCGAGAAGTACGGCGTCGACGGCCGGGGTTACGCCGATCTGGCGCTGCTGCGGGGCGACCCGAGCGACGGGCTGCCGGGCGTGCCCGGCATCGGCGAGAAGACGGCCGCCAAGCTGCTCGCCGAGTTCGGGGACCTGGCCGGGATCATGGCCGCGGCCGACGACCCGGCGGCCGGGCTCACACCGGCGCAGCGCAGGCGCCTGACCGAGGCGCGGCCGTATCTCGCCGTCGCCCCGAAGGTGGTCCGGGTGGCCGACGACGTACCGCTGCCGGACGTCGGCACCGCCCTGCCGCGCGCCCCGCGCGACCCCGCGGCCCTGGAGGCGCTGACGGCTCGCTGGGGACTGGGCGGGTCACTGGAGCGGCTGCTGGCGACCCTCACCGCGTAGAGGGCCGGGGAGGGGTACACGAACCCTGTGGTTCCTGCGGCGTTCCAGGAGCGGAAGATGCTAACTTAGGTAAACCTAAGTCCAGGGAGCAGGGAGGCCGTCATGGCAGATCGACCGGTACGAAAGCCGCGGAAGCCCCACTCCGCGCAGGTCGTCCGCACCGAGCGGCTGACCCCGCACATGCAGCGCGTCGTCCTCGGCGGCGAAGGGCTCGCCGGCTTCTCGGCGGACACCTGCACCGACCACTATGTGAAGCTGCTCTTCCCCGCCGAGGGCGTCACCTACCCGGAGCCCTTCGACATGGAGCGGATCCGGGAGGAGTTCCCGCGCGACCAGTGGCCGGTGACCCGGACGTACACGGTCCGCCAGTGGGACGCCGAGCACCGCGAGCTGACCCTGGACTTCGTCATCCACGGCGACGAGGGGCTGGCCGGCCCCTGGGCGACGCGCGTCCGGCCGGGCGAGACCGTGCGCTTCCTGGGCCCCGGCGGCGCCTACGCCCCCGACCCCGCCGCCGACTGGCACCTGCTCGCCGGTGACGAGAGCGCGCTGCCCGCGATCGCCCGTTCCCTGGAGGCACTGCCCGACGGCGCCCGCGCGCACGCCTTCGTGGAGGTCGCCGGCCCGGAGGAGGAGCAGAAGATCGACTCCGACGTGGAGGTGGTCTGGCTGCACCGCGGGGACCGGCCCGTCGGCGAGGCCCTGGTCGAGGCCGTACGCGCCCTGGAGTTCCCCGAGGGGCGGGTGCACGCGTTCGTGCACGGCGAGGCGGGCTGCGTGAAGGAGTTGCGCAAGCTGCTCCGCGTGGAGCGCGCGATTCCCCGCGAGGACCTGTCCATCTCCGGCTACTGGCGCCTCGGTCACAACGAGGACGGCTGGCAGGCGTCGAAGCGGGAGTGGAACGCCCGGGTCGAGGCGGAGCAGGAGGGCGCGTCGGCGGCGTAGGGCACCGCCCACTGCACATTCCGCTCCTGGGCCCGGGTCCGCCGCCCCTCGGTGATCCACCCGCGCGCCCCGGCCTCGTACCCTTGCTCGCGATGAGACGCCGTACCCCTCCCCCGCCCTCTCCCCTCCCCCAGCGTCACGGGGTGGACCCCGTACGGGTGCGGCTGCCCGCGGCCGGGCCGTGGGCCACGGTGCGCGAGCACCTGGTGGAGCGGCTGTCCGGCGCGGGCGCCGGAGTCGTCGACGGGATGTTCGACGCCGGGCTGGTCGTCGGCGCGGACGGCCGGCCGGTGGCGGCGGACGCGCCGTACGAGCCGGGCCTGTTCGTGTGGTTCCACCGGGAGCTGCCCGCCGAGGTGCCGGTGCCGTTCCCGCTGGAGGTCGTCCACCGCGACGAGCACATCGTCGTCGCCGACAAGCCGCACTTCCTGGCCACGACCCCGCGCGGCAGCCATGTCGCCGAGACCGCGCTCGCCCGGTTGCGCCGGGAGCTGGGCCTTCCGGCGCTGACCGCCGCGCACCGCCTGGACCGGCTCACCGCGGGACTGGTGCTGTTCACGGTGCGGCCCGAGGAGCGCGGCGCGTACCAGACGCTCTTCCGCGACCGGCGGGTGCGCAAGGGGTACGAGGCCGTCGCCCCGTACGACCCGTCGCTCGCGCTGCCGCGGACCGTGCGCAGCAGGATCGTGAAGGAGCGCGGGGTGCTGACCGCCCGGGAGGTCGCGGGCGAACCGAACGCCGTCACCCGTGTCGAGCTGATCGAGCATCGCACGGAACGGGGCACCGCACTGGGCCGGTACCGGCTGGTGCCCGCCACCGGCCAGACGCACCAGCTGCGCGTGCACATGAACGCCCTCGGCGTGCCGATCCTCGGCGACCCCCTCTATCCGGAGGTGGCCCCGCCCGCGCCGGCCGGCGACTTCCGCCGGCCGCTCCAGCTGCTGGCGCGGGAGCTGGAGTTCACCGATCCGGTCACGGGACGGCAGCACCGGTTCCGCAGCGGGCGGACGCTGGACGCCTGGGCGGCGTACGACCGCTGGGCCGCACAGCGGTGACCGGCCCGGCGGCGCGCCGCGGGGAACGGCCGCGCTCCGCTCCCCGGAACCGGCGCCGGCCGGACCGCCGTACCGACCGGGCCCGGTGCTGCGCCGACGGCGCGTCAGTGGCCGCGCCACCAGCGCAGCACGCGCTGCCACATCCCCCGCGGACGGTCCGCGGGCGGCGCCGGCTGCGGCGGGGCGGCCACCCGGGAGTGCGGAGGAACAGGCGCGGGCTGCGGCTGCGGCTGCGGTTGTGCCCCGCTCGACGGCCCTGCCGGGGCCGGCGGGTCCGACGGGACCCGCAGGTCCGCGGCGTCGGACGGCGCCGGCGGCTGCTCCGTCCCGATCTGCCAGGAGGCGCGCTGCGCCGGGATCGGGCGGTGGCTCGGCGGCTCCTGCACGCTCTGCTGCGGTTTCGGTTCGAAACGCACCGGCAGCTCCACCAGGTGGCGTGAGGCGATCGACGACCGCCAGCGCAGCTCGTCCTCGTCGCAGTCGAGCTGCACGTCCGGCAGCCGCATCAGCAGCGCGTCGACGCCGGTGTCGGCGATGGCCCGGCCGATGTCCTGGCCGGGGCACTCGTGCGGGCCCCCGCCGAAGGCGAGGTGGGAACGGTTGCCCTGCATGTCGGCGTGCCGGTCGGGACGCACCCGGGGGTCGACGTTGCCCGGCGCGATGCCGAGGAGCAGTCCGTCGCCCCGGCGGATGCGCTGGCCGCCCAGCTCCGTGTCCTGCTTGGCGAAGTAGGCGAAGATGGTGCTGAACGGCGGCTCGTCCCACAGGGACTGCTCGACCGCCTGGGGCACGGTCATCTGGCCGCCGCTGAGCTGGGCGCGGAACCGCGGGTCGGTGAGCACCACGCGCAGCACGTTGGAGATGAGGTTGGCGGTGTTCTCGTAGGCGGCGAAGAGGACCAGGCGCAGGTGCTCGCGGACCTCGTCGTCGGTCAGCCGGGCCGGGTGGGTGATGAGGTGGCTGGCGAGGTCCTCGGCCGGCTCGGCGCGGCGGCGCGCGGTGAGCCGCTCCAGGGCGTCCATGACGTAGGCGTGACTGGCGATGGCGGTGTCGGTGCCCTTGAGCGCGTCGCGGGCGGCCTCCACCAGCCGGTCGTTGTACTCGCCCGTCATGCCGAGGATCTCGCACATGACGCCCATCGGCAGGTGCTCGGCGAACTGCCCGACGAGGTCGGCGCGGCCCTCCTCGCAGAACCGGTTGACGAGCCGCTGGGTGTGCCGGTTGATGTGGCGGCGCAGGTCCCGGAAGTCGATCGTGGAGATGGCGCCGGTGACCGCGCCGCGCAGCCGCTTGTGCTCGTCGCCCTCGGCGTGGGAGCAGATGGGCTGCCAGGCGATGTGCGGCATGAGCGGGTGGTCGGGCCGGACCATGCCCTCCTTGAGCGGGGTCCAGATACGGCTGTCCCGGCAGAAGTGCGCGGGCGCGCGCACCATGTGCAGGTTCTCCGCGTGCCCGAGGACCACCCAGACGGGCACGTCGTCGTGGAGCAGCGCGGGCGCGACGGGGCCGTGCTCCGCCCGGAGTTTCTCGTACAGCTCTCCCAGGTCCTCCGCCGTGTGGAGCCGGTGCAGGCCCCCGGGCCCGAGGCCGTGCGCGGGGCAGCCGGGAGGCGGTGCGAGCGTGGGGTCGCCCGTTCCGGTCGGGGCGTGGGATTCAGGCGTCACAGTGGTCGCTCCGAAACTGAAAAGTGTCAGGGGAAGTCAGAGGTGCGGGGCGTGCGGAGTCAGGCGGGCGCGCCCGTCAGGGCGAGCGAGTGCAGGAAGCGCATCAGGGTCATCAGGACGTCCCGGCTGGAGGCCCGGCGGCGCACGTCGCACTCCACGATCGGGATCTCCTCGGGCAGGTCGAGCGCCGTACGCAGTTCCGTCAGGGGGTAACGGGGCGCGTCCGGGAAGGAGTTGACGGCGACCACGAACGGCACGCCGCGCTCCTCCAGCCGCCCCATGACGTCGAAGCTGACCTCCAGCCGGCGGGTGTCGACCAGCACCACCGCGCCGAGCGCCCCCTCGAACAGGCCGTTCCACAGGAACCAGAAGCGTTCCTGGCCGGGCGTGCCGAAGAGGTACAGCACCAGCTGGTCGGTGATGCTGATGCGGCCGAAGTCCATGGCCACGGTGGTGGCCGTCTTGGACGGGGAGCCGAAGTTGTCGTCGACCCCGACGCCGGCCTGCGTCATGGTCTCCTCGGTGGTCAGCGGTCTGATCTCGCTGACGGAGCCGACCATCGTGGTCTTGCCGACCCCGAAGCCGCCCGCGACGATGATCTTCACGGCGGATTCGGCCGTGTGCGGCAGCCGGTCCTCCGTCCGTGGGCCGGGGATCCGGTCAGAGCTTTTGAAGTCCATGCATCACCGCTTCGAGAAGGGATCGGTCGGCGACCTTCTGACGGACGATCGGGGCACGCGCCTGCACCAGGCCCGCCGCCAGCAGCTCGGTGAGCAGGACGGTCACCACGCTGAACGGCAGGTTCAGGTAGGCCGACAGCTCCGCCACGGACAGCGGGGCGGTGCACAGCCGCAGGACGGCGGCCTGCTCCGGGGTGGCGGAGGCCGGCGGGTCGTCGGCGCGCGCCACGATCAGCGTCACGAGGTCGAGTTCGGCGCGTTCGCCGTCGGCGTCCCCACCGCCGATCACGTACAGCCGTTCGGGGTTCTTCTTCTCGCCCTCCTGCGGCGGTGTGTCCGGTACGGAGGGCGGGGCGGACGGCTGGGATCCGGGGAGTCGCCGCTGGCGTTGCGGAGGCGTCATACGGTCTGCCCGTCGTGCCGGGCCGGACTGGTCAGATGGGGTCCGATGCGGGCGACCAGGTCGCGCATGCTGTTGCTCATCCGCCCGGGCTCGCAGACGACGTCGGAGAGCACCGCCAGATAGGCGTTGGGGCCCGCGGCCATCAGGTAGAAGTAGCCGCCGTCGATCTCGATGATGACCAGTTTCATCCGGCCGTCGCTGTCCGGGATCTCCTGGGCGACGGCGCCCGCCAGGCTCTGCAGGCCCGCGCAGGCGGCGGCGACGCGGTCGGCGGCGTCGGGGTCGCCGGCGTAGCGGGCGATGCGCAGCCCGTCCGCGGAGAGCACCACGATCATCTCGATGCCGGGGACACCGTCGTAGAGCTGCTTGAGCATCCAGTCGAAGTTGCCTCGCTGCTGGATCACTTGAGGTCTCCCTCGTCGTCGGCCGGAGCGTGGGCCGGCTCGTTGGGCGGCTGGGTGAATGCGTTCGGGTCCGGGTCGCCTTTCAGGCCCTCCCAGAAGGCCTCGACCCACAGCCCCGGCGGGGGCTCCTCCTCGGCGGGCGGCCCGGGCTCCGGCCGGGACGTGGTCCACGTGCCGTTGCGGGCCCGCTCGGCGGCCTCGCGGGCCGCGCGCTCGGCCTCCTCCCGCTCGGCGGCGGCCTGTTCGGCGATCCGCCGGCTGAGCGGGGTCTTGACCCGGCTGCGGCGCTGCGGCAGGCCGCCGGCGGTCCACTCGGTGACGACGGGGACGTCGTCCTCCAGGGAGATCGTGGCCGGGATGCGGGGGCTGGTGGGGCGGCGCTTCTTCGGCGGGCGCTTGGGGCCCTCCAGTTCGTCGGGCCCGCGCGTGGGCACCGAGACGGCGCCGATGCCGTGGGCGAGTCCGACACCGGGCTCGTCGGTGAGCATCCGGCTCGGTACGACGAGGATGGCGCGGACGCCGCCGTAGGCGGAGGCGCGCAGCGAGACCTGCATGTTGAAGGCCGTGCAGAGCCGGCCGACGACGGCCAGGCCCAGGCGCGGGCTGTCCCCGAGGTCCTGGAGGTCGACACCGGCCTTGGCGCGCTCCAGCATGCCCTCGATCCGGGCGCGGGCCTCCTCGCTGAGGCTGACGCCGGCGTCCTCGATCTCGATGGCCACGCCGGTCTGCACCTCGGTCGCGGTGACGTGCACCTTGGTGTGGGGCGGGGAGTACCGGGTGGCGTTGTCGAGGAGTTCGGCGGCGGCGTGGATGACCGGTTCGACGGCGGTGCCCTTGACGTTGACCTTGGCGATGGAGGCCAGGTGGATGCGGCGGTACTCCAGGATCCGGGACATGGCGCCGCGCAGCACGCTGTACAGCGCGACCGGTTCGGGCCACTGACGGCCGGGCCGGCCGTTGCCGAGGACGGAGATGGAGTCGGCCAGGCGGCCGATCAGCGCGTTGCCGTGGTCGATGCGCAGCAGGTCGTCGAAGACCTCGGGGTTGCGGCCGTGGTCCTCCTCCATCTCGCGCAGTTCGCTGGCCTGCTGGTGGACGATCGCCTGGACCCGCCGGGCGATGCTGACGAAGGAGCGCTCGGTGGAGTCACGCAGGGTGTCCTCGCGGTCGATGATCTCCAGCATGATCCGCAGCAGGCGCCGCTGCGGCTCGCCGAGCTGCCCGTAGGAGGGGTCGATGTCCGTGAGGTTCAGCATCGTCTCCCGGGGCGTCTGCCCCCGGCGCATGTAACGCAGCGCGGTGGGCAGGATCTCGCCGCCGAGGCGGGCCACCTCCTCTTCCTGGGCGGCGATCCGCCGTTCCAGGGCGGCGGTCTCACGGGCGTGCTCCGCGCGCAGGGCGCGTACGGCGCGGCCACGGCGTACCGCTTCGGCGGCCGTCGCGGCCACGAGGAGCGTGGCGACGGCACCGCATCCGCCGACGGCGATCCGGGCCGGTTCCGCCACCAGCGCGACGGCGGCCCCGGTCACCGCGGCCATCAGTATGGCGGGCAGCAACAGCAGCGCCGCGAAAGGGAGTTCGCGGCGGCCGGGCGGGGAATCAACACTCACCATGGAGGCCCTCTGAAAACGAATCGGCTGGGATGGGGGAGCTTGCAGGGGGGTATGTCATGGAGTTGTCTGCATCTTCTGCACATAGGGATACAGATGGGAACAAGCGCGCGAATTCACCTCAACTCGGCGCGCTGCGGGCGAGCTTAGTCCGACCGGATCAACGCCGTGTCATATTCGGCATCCCCCTGAAACGGGCACCGGTACGGGGGTACGCTCGGACGTATTTACACCCGGAGACACCATTCGAACACACAGCGTCATCACGAACAGGCGCACGAAAGTCGCTCACCGTATCGAGTGAACAGAGGGCGCGCCCCGTGACCGGCCGCCCGGCCCGGCATGCGCAACGGGGCCGAACCGGTCACCGGTCCGGCCCCGCGAAGGGTCGCTCGAAGGTCGCTCGAAAGAGGCGGGACGTTACCCCACCGAGGAGTAGGCCACCACGCCGCGCAGCAGCCCGTCGACGGCCTTGCGCGCGTTCTTCGGCACCGTGGAGTTCTCGGCGGGCGCGGCGGCCGCGATCTGGCCGAGGACGTCGATGACCTGCTTGCACCAGCGCACGAAGTCGCCGGCCGGCATCTCCGCCTCCCGCAGCACCTCGTCCAGGCCCTTGCCGGACGCCCACATGTACGCGGCCCAGGCGAACCCGAGGTCGGGCTCGCGCTGGCCCACCCCCTCGGTCTGGCTGATCCGGAACTCCTCCTCCAGGGCGTCGAGACGGCCCCAGATCCGCACCATCTCGCCGAGCGCGGCCTTCGCCTTCCCCGAGGGCAGCTTCGGCGCCATCGCGTCGTCGGCGACCCTGGCCTCGAACACCAGCGCGGAGACGCAGGCGGCCAGTTCGGCCGGGGAGAGCCCCTCCCACACGCCCTCGCGCAGGCACTCGCTGGCGAGCAGGTCCAGCTCGCCGTACAGCCGGGCGAGCCGCTTGCCGTGCTCGGTGACCTCGTCGGCGCGCAGGTAGTCCAGCTCCGTCAGCAGCGCCACGATCCGGTCGAAGGTGCGGGCGATGGTGTTCGTCCGGCCCTCGATACGGCGCTCCAGCTGCGAGGTGTCGCGCAGCAGCCGGTAGTACCGCTCCGCCCAGCGCGCGTGGTCCTCGCGGTCGCTGCACCCGTGGCAGGGGTGGGCGCGCAGCGCCTTGCGCAGCCGGGCGATCTCCCGGTCGTCGGCCGCCTGGGAGCGCCTCTTGCGGTGCCGGTCCGGCGCGATGTGCCCGGCCTTGGTGCGCAGCGCGGAGGCGAGGTCGCGGCGGGACTGCGGCGAGCGCGGGTTGAAGGACTTGGGAATCCGCATCCGCTCCAGCGGCTCGACGGGCACCGGGAAGTCGATCGACGCCAGCCGCTTGACCTGCCGCTCAGCGGTCAGCACCAGCGGGCGCGGGCCGTCCTGGTACTCCAGGCCGCGGTGGCCGTTGGTCCGGCCCGCGGGCAGCCCCGGGTCCAGCACCAGCGCGAGGCCCGCGTACTTGCCCGTGGGCACGTGGATGACGTCACCGGGCTTGAGCCTCTCCAGCGCGACGGCCGCCTCGGCCCGCCGCTGGGCGGCGCCCTGCCGGGCCAGCTCGGTCTCGCGGTCCTTCAGCTCGCGGCGCAGCCGCGCGTACTCCTCGAAGTCGCCGAGGTGGCAGGTCATGGAGGCCTTGTAGCCCTCCAGCCCCTCCTCGTTGCGCTGCACCTGCCGGGAGATCCCGACGACCGACTTGTCGGCCTGGAACTGCGCGAACGACGTCTCCAGCAGCTCGCGCGAGCGGTGCCGGCCGAACTGCTCCACCAGGTTGACCGCCATGTTGTACGACGGCTTGAAGCTGGACCGCAGCGGGTACGTGCGCGTGCCCGCGAGCCCGGCCAGGTGCTCGGGGTTCATGCCGCGCTGCCACAGCACCACGGCGTGTCCCTCGACGTCGATGCCGCGGCGGCCCGCCCGGCCGGTGAGCTGCGTGAACTCGCCGGGGGTGATGTCGGCGTGCTGCTCGCCGTTCCACTTGACGAGCTTCTCCAGCACCACCGAGCGGGCCGGCATGTTGATGCCGAGGGCGAGGGTCTCGGTGGCGAAGACGGCCTTGACCAGGCCGCGCACGAACAGCTCCTCGACGACCTCCTTGAAGGTCGGCAGCATGCCCGCGTGGTGGGCGGCGATGCCGCGCTCCAGGCCCTCCAGCCACTCGTAGTAGCCGAGGACGTGCAGGTCCTCGGCCGGGATGGAGGACGTGCGCTCCTCGACCAGGGCGCGGACCTGTTCCCGCGCGTCCTCGTCGTTGAGCCTCAGGCCCGCGTACAGGCACTGCTGGACGGCGGCCTCGCAGGCGGCGCGGCTGAAGATGAACGTGATCGCGGGCAGCAGCCCCTCGGCGTCGAGCCGTTCGATGACCTCGGGCCGGCTCGGCGTCCACACCCGCGAGCGCTGCCTGCGCTCCCGCTCCCGGTCGGCCTCGCGCATGGCCCGGCCGCGCCGCCGGTCCGGGTAGGACGGGCGGCTCGCCTCCATCCGCGCCATCCGCATCAGGTCGGGGTTGACGGCCTTCCGGTGGCCCTCACCCTCCTCGAACAGGTCGTACATCCGGCGGCCGGCGAGCACGTGCTGGAACAGCGGCACGGGCCGGTGCTCGGAGACGATGACCTCGGTGTCACCGCGGACGGTGTCGAGCCAGTCGCCGAACTCCTCGGCGTTGGAGACGGTCGCCGACAACGACACCAGGGTCACCGACTCGGGAAGGTGGATGATCACCTCTTCCCACACGGCGCCCCGGAAGCGGTCGGAGAGGTAGTGGACCTCGTCCATGACCACGTAGCCGAGGCCGAGGAGGGTCTGGGAGCCCGCGTACAGCATGTTCCGCAGCACCTCGGTGGTCATCACGATCACCGGGGCGTCGGAGTTCACGCTGTTGTCGCCGGTGAGCAGGCCCACCTTCTCCGTGCCGTAGCGGCGGCACAGATCGGCGTACTTCTGGTTCGACAGCGCCTTGATGGGGGTCGTGTAGAAGCACTTCTTGCCCTGCCGGAGGGCGAGGTGGACGGCGAACTCGCCCACGATCGTCTTGCCGGAGCCGGTGGGCGCGGCGACCAGTACGCCCTTGCCCGCCTCCAGGGCCTGGCAGGCCTCCGTCTGGAACGGGTCGAGGCCGAAGTCGTACATCTCGCGGAAGGAGGCGAGCGCGGTGGCCTGCTCGGCGGCGCGCCTGCGGGCCGCCGCGTACCGCTCGGCCGGTGAGAGATCCTCTGTCATCGTACTTTCGAGCGTACCGGGCCCCACCGACAACAGGACGATCATTATCGGATCCGCCCCGGGGCCCCAGCGCCCTCGGGGCTCCCGGAGACGGCTCACCGGCCGCGGCCTCGGCGCCGGGCCGGCCGGGCGGGGCGTCCGTGCCCCGCCCGGCGGCCTCAGGTCACGTCGTCGTACCCGTTGACCCGGTCCCTGGTCGCCTGCTCGGGCAGGGCCGGGCTGGTGGCGACGGGCTCGACCTCGCCGATGTCCTCGGGCGTGAGGTCCAGCTCGGACGCCTCGTCGTCGGCGGGCCCGAGCGCCTCGCGGCGGGCCCTGCGGCGGTCGTTCAGCAGCGAGAAGGCGACCGCGACGAAGTACAGGACCCAGATCGGACCGGCCAGGCCCAGCATGGACACCGGGTCCGTGCTCGGCGTGGCGATGGCGGCGAACAGCGTGATGCCCATGATCATCGCGCGCCACCAGCCGAACATGCGCTTGCCGCTGAGCACCCCGGTGAGGTTCAGCATGATCAGCAGCAGCGGCAGCTCGAAGGAGAGGCCGAAGACGACCACCATGCGCGTGACGAGGTCGAGCAGGTCGTCCAGCGGCAGCAGGTTGTCGACGTCCGCCGGCGTGAACTCCAGCAGCACCTCGGCGGTGGTGGGCAGCAGCTTGTACGCGAAGAAGGCGCCGCCGAGGAAGAGCGGGACGCCCGTGCCCACGAACGCGTAGGCGTACTTCTTCTCGTGCCGGTGCAGGCCCGGCGCGACGAACGCCCACAGCTGGTACAGCCAGATCGGCGAGGCCAGGACGACACCGGCCATCAGGGACACCTTCAGCGCGAGGGTGAACGGTGTCAGCAGGCCGTTGACCGTGATCCTCGCGCACTGGTCGTGGGACGTCCTGGCCAGTTCCTCGAACGACTTGCCGCAGCCGACGGAGTCGAGGATCGGCCGGGTGAAGAAGTTGATGATGTCGGTGTAGAAGAAGGCGGCGACGACCGTGGCGACGACGATGGCCAGCAGCGCCTTCGCGAGCCGGTTGCGGAGCTCACGGAGGTGTTCCGCGAGGGGCATCCGCCCCTCGGGGTCCTTCTCCTTCTTTCGGGCAGGCTTCAGCAACCCACGTTCCCATCTCGTGCGGCGGGCCGGAGGTCACCGGCCCTGCGTCAGCGCTTGGTCGTGTCCGTCGGCTCGGTGACCGGGCGGGAGCTGGTCACGTCACCGGGGGCGGCCTGGATGGTGCGCTGCGCGGGCGTCTCCTCGCCGTTCGGCGGACCCGCCGGGGCGGAGGACTTGCCGTCCTCCTTCATCGCCTTGGCCTCGCTCTTGAGAATGCGCGCGGACTTGCCCAGCGACCGCGCCATGTCCGGAAGCTTCTTCGCGCCGAACAGCAGGAGGATGACGACGAGAATGAGAATGATCTCGGGCGCTCCGAGCTTTCCACCGAACATAAGTCTTTAACCTTCTCACCGAGGCGACTGGGGGGCGCTGTCCGACCGGTCGGACATTCATCCGATCAATCGTGTTGTGCAGCGATCGTAACGCTCAGGGGTAAACGTGAGGCAATCCCTGTGCGTACTCCCGTCCGCGCCCGGGCCTCGTTTTCCGGACGCGTCCAGCAGCGTACCTGTCCGAACCTGCGCCATGACAGGGCGAAGCGGCCCAAAAACACATCTCACAGACGTCCGGTACGTCACTCACAGGGCGTCCGCGGAGCGGGCCGCGCTGGTGACCGCGCTCGTGGCCGCACTGGCCGCCGCGCCGGCTGCCGCGCGTTCCAGGTCCTCCGCCGCCCGGTTGATCCGGCGTGCCGCGTCCGTCACCTGCCTGCCCAGCCGCCGCGCCTCCACGAACACCCGCACGGCGAACACCGCCGGCACGGCGAGACCCAGGAACCCCACGGCAACCGCGAACATCGGCCAGAACATGACGTCGAGCCTAGACCGTCGCGGCGGGAGCGTCCTAAACGGCCGGACGTTCCGAGCGGCCGGGAGCGTTCCGAAGGGGAAGAGCTTCCTAAACGGTGGAGTGCAGACGCAGCGTCCGGACCCCGCCGCCCGTGAGCAGTTCCACGATCCGCTCCCCCGCCGGCTTGCGGACGGCGGCACCGCACCCGGGGCAGGTGAAGGAGTAGAACGTGGTGCGGCGCGTGGCGCCGATGGCGAGGCGCAGGGCGCTCGCGGCGAGCTCGAAGCGGCCCCGGCAGTCCGGGCAGCCGGCCCGGAACACCACCGGGGAGACGCTCCGCATCCCGGCGAACGCGGACGCCACCGTCATCTCCCGCACACCCGGCCTCGCCGACTCGCTCAAAGCCCTCGCTCCTGCCTGTCGTGGTGTCCGTCACCCGGCACGCCGTACGCCCGCGGACCCGGGGACGCCGCCTGGGGTGCACCGGTCTGCGCGGCCTCCCCCGCTTCCCCCGCGTCGATGCCGTCGTAGGCCGCCAGCGCCTCGCGGGCCGCCCGGCGGGCGCTGTCGGCGAGCTCGCGCGGCGAGACGATCCGGCCGTCGCGCCCCAGCCGCAGCGCCAGGCGCCGCAGCGACGCCGGGTCGGGAGTGCGCAGGGTGATCCGGAGCCCACCGTCCGCGAGCTCCTCCGCGCTGTCGTGCGGGTAGTACTCGGCGACCCAGCGCCCGCCCGGGCCGACCTCGACGACGACCTCGGGGTCCTCGGCGGCGGGCTGCACGAGCCCTTCCGACAGGTCCCGCAGCTCCGTCTCCGGCGGCGCGGACGGCGCGTCGAGGACCTTGATCTCGGCGACCCGGTCGAGCCGGAAGGTCCGCCGCGCCTCGGAGCGGCGGCACCACGCCTCGACGTAGGTGTGGCCGACGCTGACCAGGCGGATCGGGTCGATCTCGCGTTCGGTGAGCTCGTCGCGGGCCGGCGAGTAGTAGCGGATCCACAGGCGGCGCCGCTCGGAGATCGCCCGGTCGACGTCGGCGAAGACGCCGCCCTCGGACTCGAAGGTCACCGACAGCCGGGAGGAGGCCCCGGCCGCCTCCCCGGCCGCGGCCTCCACCTTGGCCGTCGCCCGCAGCAGCGCCTGCCGGTCGCCCTCGCGCAGGCCGGGCAGGGTGGCCACGGCGCGCGCGGCGACCAGCAGCGCGGTGGCCTCGTCGGCGGCCAGCCGCAGCGGCTCGGCCGCCTCCGCGCCGAGGGCGGCGGGGTTGTGCCACCAGATGCGCTCGCCGTCGGTGTCGATGTCGAGCAGATCGCCGCCGCGGAAGCTGGTGCCGCACATGGGCAGCACGTCGAGGTCGGAGACCAGCTCCTCCTCGGAGATGCCGAAGGCGCGCGCGACGTCGGCGATCCGGGCGCCGGGACGTTCCTTGAGATACGTCACCAGCGACAGCATCCGCCGGGTCTGGTCGATGGCGTTCACGGGCCGGGCCGGTTTACCTGCCATGTCTGTCCGCTCCTCCTCAGCCCTTGGCCACGGCACGCAGCCGGTCCACCACGTCCGCCCGCAGCTCGGCGGGTTCCAGGACCACCACGTCGGGCCCGAACTCCACCAGCCAAGCGTCCAGCCCGTGCCCGTACGGGATCTCCAGCTCGTCCCAGCCGTCGCCGAGCTCCCGCACGGCGGTCGCCTTCGCCCGCAGCGGGTAGCCGGCGCCCGAGCGCAGCCGGATCCGCGCGGAGCGGTCGGCGCTCTCCCCGGCCCAGCTCGCGACGGTCTCCCGGACGGTGACCACGTCGGGCACGGGGGCGGTGTACCTGCCGCCGCGCGAGCGCACCCTGCCGGTGATCCGGGAGAGGCGGAAGACCCGCTCGGCACCGCGGTCGCGGTCGAAGCCGGCCAGGTACCAGTGGCCCCGCCAGCACTCCAGCGCCCACGGCTCGACGTGCCGCTGCTCGGGGTGGGCGGCGTTGGACTTGCGGTAGTCGAAGACGACCGGGCGGCGGTCCCGGCAGGCCAGCATCAGCGGCTCGAAGGCGGCCTCGTGCACCGGGATGCGGGGTTCGAGGGCGCCGTGGGCCTCGTAGGGGTCGACGTCCTCGGGCAGCCCGGCCGCGCGCAGCTTCTGCAGCGCGCCGCTGGCCGCGCCCGCGAGCCGGGCCTGCTGCCACACCTTGGCGGCCAGCCCCAGCGCGGCGGCCTCCTCGGCGTCGAGGGTGATGGGCGGGAGGCGGTTGCTGTCCCGGCGGGCCAGGTAGCCGACCTCGCCGTCGATGCTCTCGACGGTCTCGATGACCAGCCCGAGCTCGCGCAGGTCGTCCTTGTCCCGCTCGAACATGCGGTTGAAGGAGTCGTCCGAGCCCGCTTCCAGATAGGCCTCGATGGACTCTCGAAGCTCGCGCTTGCTGAGCGGCCGCCGCGTCCCGAGCAGACACAGCGCCAGATTCATCAGCCGCTCGGCCTTGGCAATGGCCATCGACGCCCTTCGCCTTCCCTATGGTGCTTCCGACCGATGACCGTACCGCTCCGCGGCGCCGTGGCAAAAGCCGAGGGCCCATGCCCGGACAGGCATGGGCCCCAGGTGATCGGCTCCGGTCGGACCCGGCGCGAAGGACGCACCGGACCGTCACGACGGTACGCCGGTCCGTACAGAGATCCGTACGGCGGTCCGTACAGAGATCCGTACGGCGGTCCGTACAGAGATTTGTACGGTGATCAGACCCCGAGCAGGTCGACCACGAAGATCAGCGTCTCGCCGGGCTTGATCGCGGGGGTCGGGCTCTGGTTGCCGTAGGCGAGGTGCGCCGGGATGGTCAGCTGGCGGCGGCCGCCGACCTTCATGCCCTGCACGCCGAGGTCCCAGCCCTTGATGACGCGGCCCCCGCCGAGCGGGAAGCGGAAGGGGGTGCCCCGGTTCCAGCTGGCGTCGAACTCCTCGCCCGTGCTGAAGGCGACACCCACGTAGTGGACGGTGACGGTCTGGCCCGCCTGCGCCACCGGGCCGTCGCCCTCCCAGATGTCCTTGATCTCGAGGTCCGCCGGGGGCTCGCCGCCCGGGAAGTCGATCTCGGGCTTGTCGATGCTCACGTGTTCAGCTCCTGCTTGTCTTACGGAAAGGCGACGGGACCAGTCTTACATCCCGGCGGATCACATCTTCGCCAGGATGTCCACGGAGAACACCAGTGTGGCGCCCTTCTCGATGCCGCTGCCCTGCGGCGGGTTGTCGCCGTAGCCCAGGTCCGGCGGGATGACGATGAGGACGCGGCTGCCGGCCTTCTTGCCGGTCAGGCCCTGCGACCAGCCCTTGACGACCTGCTCCAGCGAGAACGACGTCAGCTGCCCCCGCCCGTACGTGGAGTCGAACTCCTTGCCGTTGCCCCACTGCACGCCCTTGTACTGCACGAGCACGCTGTCGCCGGCGGCGACCTCGGCGCCGTCGCCCTCGATGACGTAGTTCGCCACGAGCTTCTTGGGGGCGCCGGTCTTGGGGATCTCGATGGAGGGCGCCTTGCCGTCGGTGTTGGTGCCGACCTGGGGCAGGTCCTTGTTCTCCTGGGCGACCTCGGTCCCCTTGGCGGAGCTCTTGGCGTTGAACGTGTCCTTCACGTCGACCACGAACACCAGCGTGTCGTCGCCCTTGATGCCCGCCTGCTCGTTGCCCTGCGTGCCGTAGCCCCAGGTGGGCGGCACCGAGAACAGGACCCGGCTGCCGGTCTTCTTCCCGGTGAGCGCGTACCGCCAGCCGTCGATGATGGTGCCCTGGGCGAGCTGGATGGCCAGCGGGGCCTTGCGGTCGTAGGAATTGTCGAAGACCTTCGCGGTGCTCCAGATCTGGCCCAGGTAGTCCGCCACGACATAGTCGTTCTCCGCGACCGTCCTGCCGCCGCCGGCGACGACCGTCTTCACCGCGAGCTGCTTGGACGGCTCGCCGCTCCCCTTGGCGACCGTCGGCTTCTGCCCGGGCTCCGTGCCCGCGGTGATCGCCGGCAGCGGACCGTCGACGATCTTCGGCGGCGGCGCGGCGGAGGTGGCCGACGCCGAGGGCGTCGCGTTGTCACCGGGTTCGCTCGTGTCGGACTTGTCGTCGCCGCAGGCGGCGAGCGTGACCATTCCAGCGGGTACGGCGATGAGAAGTGAGCGTCGGCGCACGGTGAGGGCCTCGTAATCGGTCGATCTTGTGGATGGCGTGCGCGCAACTCTACGGCGTGAGAAGGGCGCCGTACGGTAAACGTACGGCGCCCGTGTTGCGTTCCGGCGCTCCCCTGCGGGGTGGTGCGGAGCGCTACATGCCGGCGATCAGCTTCTCCACCCGGTCGTCCACGGAGCGGAACGGGTCCTTGCACAACACCGTGCGCTGGGCCTGGTCGTTGAGCTTGAGGTGGACCCAGTCGACGGTGAAGTCCCGGCGCTGTTCCTGGGCCCGGCGGATGAAGTCGCCGCGCAGCCGGGCCCGAGTGGTCTGCGGCGGGACCGACTTGCCTTCGAAGATCTTCAAGTCGTTGCAGACCCGGGCGGCCTGACCCTTCTTCTCCAGCAGGTAGTACAGGCCACGACGGCGGTGGATGTCGTGGTAGGCGAGGTCTATCTGGGCGACCCGCGGATGCGACATGGTCATGTTGTGCTTGGTCCGGTACCGCTCGATGAGCTTGTACTTCATGACCCAGTCGATCTCGGTGTCGATGCGGTCGAGGTCCTCGGTCTCGATCGCGTCCAGGGTGCGGCCCCACAGCTCCAGCACCCGCTCGACGATCCCGGTGCGGATGCCGCGGCGCTCGCAGAAGTCCACGGCCTTCTCGTAGTACTCCCGCTGCACCTCCAGCGCGGAGGCCTCCCGCCCGCTCGCCAGCCGGACCTTGCGGCGGCCGGTGATGTCGTGGCTGACCTCGCGGATCGCCCGGATGGGGTTCTCCAGGGTGAGGTCGCGCATCACCGTGCCGGCCTCGATCATGCGCAGCACCAGATCGGTGGCGCCGACCTTGAGCAGCATGGTCGTCTCGGACATGTTCGAGTCGCCCACGATGACGTGCAGGCGGCGGTAGCGCTCGGCGTCGGCGTGCGGCTCGTCGCGCGTGTTGATGATCGGCCGGGAGCGGGTCGTCGCCGAGGAGACGCCCTCCCAGATGTGCTCGGCGCGCTGGCTGACGCAGTACACGGCGCCGCGCGGCGTCTGGAGCACCTTGCCGGCACCGCAGAGCAGCTGCCGGGTCACCAGGAACGGGATGAGGATGTCCGCGAGCCGCGAGAACTCCCCGTGCCGGGCCACCAGGTAGTTCTCGTGGCAGCCGTAGGAGTTGCCCGCCGAGTCGGTGTTGTTCTTGAAGAGGTAGACGTCGCCCGCGATTCCCTCCTCGTGCAGGCGTCGTTCCGCGTCTACCAGGAGTCCTTCCAGAATGCGCTCGCCCGCCTTGTCGTGGGTGACGAGTTCGATCACGTTGTCACATTCGGGTGTGGCGTATTCCGGATGTGACCCCACGTCGAGATAGAGGCGGGCGCCGTTGCGCAGAAAGACATTGCTGCTGCGGCCCCATGACACGACACGGCGGAAGAGGTACCGCGCCACCTCGTCAGGCGACAGGCGGCGCTGTCCCCTGAACGTGCACGTGACGCCGTACTCGTTCTCCAGCCCGAAAATGCGGCGGTCCATGAGGGAACATTACGCCCGATCCCCGGAACTGAAACGGGGTTCGACAGCACGGTTCGGATCATTTTCCGAACCGGACGCAATCACCGCGGTCGCTGCGGGAGCTGCCAGTACCCGCCCGGTGACGATCAAAACCAGCAGGGAGGCGGCCCCCGCCAGGCCCGGTACGGCGAATCCCCACCCCGTGCCGCCCGCCTCGACGACCGGCCCCGCCAGCCCCGTGCCCACCGAGGCACCCACGGTGAACGTCGTCACCAGCCAGGAGAACGCCTCCGTGACCGTGCCCCGCGGCGCGTGCCGGTCGACCAGGACGAACGCGCAGGCGATGGCCGGCGCGAGGAAGACGCCCGCGACCACGGTGAGCAGCACCATGCCGACCGGGCCCGGCATCAGCAGCAGCGGCAGGTAACACACCGCCAGAAGCGCCACCAGCGCCGTCAGTCGCCGGGCGGGCTCCCCGGCCCACTGCCGGGCCCCGTAGACGGCGCCGCCGGCCAGCGCCCCGAGCCCCAGGGCGGCCATCAGCCAGCCGTACACGGCGTCACCGCCGTGCTCGTCCGCGTACGACACGGCGGCCACCGTGATGGACCCCAGGGCGCCGCCCACGAACAGGAACGCGGCCAGCAGCGCCAGCAGCCCCGGCGAGCGCAGCGCGCCCAGCCAGTGCGCCTCGCGCGGCGCCGACCGCCACGCGCGCGAAGGCGGCGACACCACCACGGACAGGGCGCCCAGGATGCCCACCGCGTTCAGCACCAGCAGCGCCACCTGCGCCGACCACAGCGACACGCACAGCGTCACGAGCAGCGGCCCGACGGTGAACATCACCTCCTGCGCCACGGCGTCCATGGCGTACGCCGTGTGCACCTGCCCCTCCTTGCGCAGCACGCTGGGCCACAGGGCCCGCAGCCCGCCCTCCAGCGGCGGCGTGAACAGCCCGGCGGCGGCCACCGCCGCGTAGGCGACCGGCAGCGCCCCGGCGCCGGTGAAGGCGAAGACGCCCATGGCCAGCCCCGACAGCACCGCGGCGGGCAGCTGGACCCGCGGCTGCCCGTACAGGTCCACCAGCCGCCCCAGCACCGGCTGCCCCACGGCGTTGGCGACGCCGTACACGGCCGCCAGCGCCCCCGCGAGGCTGTAGGTGCCGCCCTCGGCCCGCACGAACAGCACGATCGCGATGGCCGCGGTGGCGTTGGGCAGCCGCCCCACCAGCGTGCCGACGAGCAGCCGGGTGGCATGCCTCGCCCGGAGGATCTCCAGGTACCCCATGACCGGCCCTGCCTTCCCCTCGCCGACACGCGAGGTTTTACG
The DNA here is from genome assembly GCF_040628835.1 of Streptomyces sp. NPDC006134. Lineage (NCBI taxonomy): Bacteria > Bacillati > Actinomycetota > Actinomycetes > Kitasatosporales > Streptomycetaceae > Streptomyces > Streptomyces sp. NPDC006134. The sequence goes on from NZ_JBEXTV010000033.1 coordinate 82,629, forward strand.
TATAACTACCTCACTCATACGTACCATGGCCGCTGTTCACCAGTCCAGACGAGAGAGCAGGCCCACGGTGGCACGAGGCAGCACCCGCCCCACCAGCCGGGACGTCGCGCAGGCCGCCGGTGTCTCCCAGGCGGCGGTCTCCCTGGTGCTGGGGGACAAGTGGCGCGGGCGCGTGTCGGAGACCACGGCGCAGCGCGTCCGCGAGGCGGCGCACGCCCTCGGCTACCGCCCCAACCTCGCCGCGCGCAATCTGCGGCTGGGCCGCACCCGCACGGTTCTCCTGGTCGTCCCGGCCCTGACCACGGAATTCTTCGCCGGCGTGTACACGGGCGCCGCGCGCGTCGCCGCCGAGCACGGCTTCGGAGTCGTCCTCTACCCCTCCCCCGAGGGCATCGGCCCCGCCCGCGACCCCTTCGCCTCCGCGCAGGCGGCCCTGGACGGCGTCATCGCCTCCTCCATGGCCGCCGACGCCCTCACCGCCATCCGCGGCGACCAGCTGCCGCTGGTGATGCTGGACAGCGACCCCGAGGGCAGCCTGGGCGCGGCCACGGTCAACCTGGACATCGCGGACGGCATCCGGCAGGCCGCCGGCCACCTGCTCGCCCTCGGCCACCGCCGCTTCCTCCACCTCGCCGCGGACGTGGCCTCCTGGACCTTCGAGGTCCGCGCCCGGGAACTGGCGACGCGCCTGGCCGCCGCCCCGGGCACCCGGCTCGACACGGTCCGCGCCCCCATCTCCATCGAGGGCGCCCGCACCGCCGCGGAGACCGCCCTGAACCGTCCCGGTCCCCGTCCCACCGCCGTGGTCTGCGACGACGACCAGCTGGCGGCCGGCGCCTACAAGGCGATCCGCCGCCTGGGGCTGCGCGTCCCCGACGACATCTCCGTCACCGGCGTGGACGACCTGGCCCTCGCCACCGCGATCGACCCCGAGCTCACCACGGTCCGCCTGGACGCGGAACTGTTCGGGGAGCGGGGCATGCGGGCCCTCCTGTCCGTCCTGGAGGGCCGCGCCCCCGAGGCCGGCGACATCCCGGTGCGCCTGGTTCCACGGGGCTCCACGGCCCCGCCGAGGCGAGACGACTGACCCGGCGTTCCCGTGCCGCCCGGCGCCGGGGTGACCGTCGGGGCGTTGCGCAGCCCGGCGCCGGGGTGACCGCCGGGGGTGGGTCGCGCGGCCCGGCGCTATCGGGTTGCCTCCCCCCAAGCTCTTCGAGCAGGGGGTACCCCCAGCGCCCACCCGTGCCGCCCTGGGGGTACCTCCCAGCCCGTTCAGGCACTGGGGGAGGCACGACTGCCCGCGGCTGGGCGGCATCGACCGCCCGTGGCTGGGCGACACCGGCTGCCACGGCTGGGCGGCGCCGGTTGCCCACGGCCGGACGGCGGAGCTGGGCCCCGGACCCGCGTGGCACCGCGCGGCGCGGCGGGGCAGGGCTTCCCGTGGCTGGGCGACCTGCCCCACCCCCCAGCTCCCCCGTTGGACGGAGCCGCAGGCGCCCGCGGCGGGAAGGGACGTGTCGGGGGGTGTCCGCCCGCAGCGGTTGGCGCGTCAACACGGGCACCTTGGCAGAAGACCGATTCCGCGCCGTTCCGAGGACGGACACCCCCCGACGCGGCCCGACCCACCCCCACCGAGAAGGCGCTACGCGCACCCCCACCGAACCCGCACATGCGCCGCAGACACCCCGCACCTCCACCGAACCGCACAGGCCGCCGCAGGCACCCCGCCCCACCGCCGGAGGCTCAGCGCTCCACCGGAACCGCCGCTACTCCTGCTCCGGCTCCGGCTCCTCCGCCGCCGCAGACGTCTCGCCCGCGGCCCCCCGCTCCAGCAGCCGCGACAGCTGACCCCCCGTGATCCGCTTGAACTTCCGCTTCTGCGGCCGCGTCCGGTCCAGCACCGCCACCTCCAGCCGCTCGGCGGGAATCTCCCGCTGGCTGCCGTTGGTGTCCCGCGACAGCGCCTGCACGGCCAGCTGCAACGCCTCCGCCAGCGTCATCCCGTCCCGGTGCCGCTGGTCGAGGTAGCTGCTGATCTGCTCGGCGTTGCCGCCCACCGCCACCGAACCGTGCTCGTCGACGATCGAGCCGTCGTGCGGCAGCCGGTAGATCTGGTCCTGCTCCGGGGCCTCCCCCACCTCGGCGACGACCAGCTCCACCTCGTAGGGCTTCTCCCCCGCGCTGGAGAAGATCGTGCCGAGCGTCTGCGCGTAGACGTTGGCGAGCCCCCGCGCGGTCACATCGTTACGGTCGTAGGTGTAACCCCGCAGGTCGGCGTAGCGCACCCCGCCGATGCGCAGGTTCTCGTACTCGTTGTACTTGCCGGCGGCCGCGAAACCGATCCGGTCGTAGATCTCGCTGAACTTGTGCAGCGCGCGGGACGGGTTCTCCCCGACGAACACGATGCCGTCGGCGTACTGCAGCACGACCAGGCTGCGGCCACGGGCGATGCCCTTGCGGGCGTACTCCGCCCGGTCGGCCATGGCCTGCTGGGGTGAGACATAGAACGGCGTCGACACCGGTTATCCGTCCCTTTCAGTCGAAGTCACTGGATCACCTGACAACAAACAAGGCGGAACAAGGCGCTCCCTACAGCAGCGCCGCCCGCGGCCCGTCCGGCTGCTCCAGCCGCTGCTCCAGGATCGACCGGGCGATCTCGGACGCCTCGTCGTCGGTGAGCCGGCGGAAGCCGTCCTCGGTGATCACGGTGACGATCGGATAGATCCGGCGGGCGACGTCGGGACCACCGGTCGCCGAGTCGTCGTCGGCCGCGTCGTACAGGGCCTGGACCACCAGCGTCGTGGCCTCGGCCTCGCTCAGATCACTGCGGAAGAGCTTCTTCATGGCGCCGCGCGCGAAGATCGAGCCGGAGCCCGTCGCCGCGTAACCCCGCTCCTCCGACCGTCCGCCCGTCACGTCGTACGAGAAGATGCGGCCCTCGCCGCGGTCCACGTCGTACCCGGCGAACAGCGGCACCACGGCCAGCCCCTGCATGGCCATGCCGAGGTTGGAGCGGATCATGGTGGACAGCCGGTTCGCCTTGCCCTCCAGCGACAGCTGCGTGCCCTCGACCTTCTCGAAGTGCTCCAGCTCCAGCTGGAACAGCTTCACCATCTCGACGGCCAGACCCGCCGTACCGGCGATGCCCACCGCCGAGTACTCGTCGGCCGGGAAGACCTTCTCGATGTCCCGCTGCGCGATGACGTTGCCCATGGTGGCGCGCCGGTCACCGGCGAGGACCACGCCGCCGGGGAACGTCACGGCCACGATCGTCGTGCCGTGCGGCGCCTCGACGACCCCCTGCACCGGCGGCAGCTGCCGGTTGCCCGGCAGCAGCTCCGGCTGGTGCTCGGCGAGGAAGTCCATGAACGAGGAGGACCCCGGCGTCAGGAAGGCAGCCGGCAGACGCCCGGTGCTACGAGTGTTGGCTTCCACGCGATTCCTTCCACGTATGCAGCAGCCCGCCTTGTGACGTCGGGCCGATCGTTGAAAACTGCCCCAGCGCGGCGTGCGGCTGAAGCACGGTACGCCACGGACCCTACCCCCCTTGCGGCAGTGATCCACATACTCGGCGGGAACCTCGGAAGGGGCACGGCGGGCCCTTGATGCGGCGCCGCGCGCGGCACGGCCCCACCGCACCGCGCGCGACACCTCACGCACCACTCGCCCGCCACTCGCCCGCCCGGCCGACCGCCGGCCCGAAGGCCGAAGCGGCCTACTGGCCGCCCTTCTGCACGAAGGACCGGACGAAGTCCTCGGCGTTCTCCTCGAGCACGTCGTCGATCTCGTCCAGCACGGAGTCCACGTCGTCGCTGAGCTTCTCGTGGCGCTCCTTGAGGTCCTCCGACGCCTGCGCGTCCTGCGCCTGCTCCTCGACCTCCTCGGTGGACCGGGTGGCCTTCTGCTGTCCGCCGCCGGTGTCCTTGGTCGCCATAACCCTCACCCCGCTCGGTTCGCCCGACACAATTCGCTCGGTCAAGATCAGACCCTACAAGCCGGGTCTGACATCGGCCCCGCAGTTTCTCCAACGCACGGGGCCTACCTCCATGATTCCCAGCCGCCGGGTTTTCCACCCCGTCCGGCCGCCTCTCCTGGCACCCTCGTCTCTCGTACCCGCGGGTACGCGCCTTCGCTCAGCTTCCGGACAGGACCCTGACCAGGTCCTCGGCCGTGCGGCAGCGGTCCAGGAGCTCCTTGACGTGATGACGCGTCCCGCGCAGCGGCTCCAGGGTGGGCACCCGCTGGAGCGAGTCACGGCCCGGCAGATCGAAGATCACCGAGTCCCAGGAGGCCGCGGCGACGTCGTCGGCGTACTGCTCCAGGCAGCGCCCGCGGAAGTACGCGCGGGTGTCCTCCGGCGGCTTCGTACGGGCCCGCTCGACCTCCGCCTCGTCCAGCAGCCGCTTCATCCGGCCCCGGGCCACCAGACGGTTGTACAGGCCCTTCTCGGGGCGTACGTCGGCGTACTGGAGGTCGACCAGGTGCAGCCGCGCCGCGTCCCAGTCGAGGTCGTCGCGGCGCCGGTAGCCCTCCATGAGCTCCCGCTTGGCGACCCAGTCCAGCTCGCCGGCCAGGCTCATCGGGTCGTTCTCCAGACGGGTGAGGGTGTCCTCCCAGCGGCTCAGGACGTCCTTGGTCTGGTCGTCGGCGTCCGCCCCGAACCGTTCCTCCACGTACTTGCGCGCCAGCTCGTAGTACTCCATCTGGAGCTGGACCGCGGTGAGTGTGCGGCCGCTGCGGAGCGTGACCAGGCGCTTGAGCGACGGGTCGTGCGAGACCTGGTGGAGGGTGCGGACGGGCTGGTCCACGGCGAGGTCGACGGCGATGAAGCCGTCCTCGATCATCGACAGCACCAGGGAGGTCGTGCCCAGCTTCAGGTAGGTCGAGATCTCGGACAGGTTCGCGTCGCCGATGATCACATGCAGCCGCCGGTACTTCTCGGCGTCGGCGTGCGGCTCGTCGCGCGTGTTGATGATCGGGCGCTTCAGCGTCGTCTCCAGCCCGACCTCGACCTCGAAGTAGTCGGCGCGCTGGCTGAGCTGGAAGCCGTGCTCGTGCCCGTCCTGGCCGATGCCGACCCGGCCGGCGCCGGCGAAGACCTGGCGGGAGACGAAGAAGGGCGTCAGGTGGCGCACGATGTCCGAGAAGGGGGTCTCCCGCTTCATCAGATAGTTCTCGTGCGTGCCGTAGGAGGCGCCCTTGTTGTCGGTGTTGTTCTTGTAGAGGTGGATCGGCTGGGCACCGGGGAGCTGGGCGGCCCGCTCCGCGGCCTCGGCCATGATCCGCTCGCCGGCCTTGTCCCAGAGGACCGCGTCCCGGGGGTTGGTGACCTCGGGGGCGCTGTACTCGGGGTGCGCGTGGTCGACGTACAGCCGGGCACCGTTGGTGAGGATCACGTTGGCCAGGCCGATGTCCTCGTCGGTGAGCTGGCTGGAGTCGGCGGCCTCGCGGGCGAGGTCGAAGCCTCGTGCGTCCCGCAGCGGATTCTCCTCCTCGAAATCCCAGCGGGCCCGGCGGGCCCGGTGCATCGCCGCCGCGTAGGCGTTGACGATCTGGGACGAGGTGAGCATGGCATTGGCGTTGGGGTGGCCGGGGACGGAGATCCCGTACTCCGTCTCGATGCCCATTACTCGCCGTACGGTCATGCGGCCCTCCTTGCCCGGCGGCGCCCTCGGTCGTGGGCGCCGCGCAGATACCGCTGGCGCTCGGTCGTGTGTGCGGTGCCCGTCCCCGCACTGCGCGACTCGGCGGTACGGAAGAGCCTAGAACGCCTTTGCGCCGGTGGGGAGATCATTTGCGTCATTGCCTGCTCCAGCCGTGGGCCCCGAAAAAACAGTCGGCTGCGGGTACCCGGTGAGGGCACCCGCAGCCGCCCTGCGTTTTACAGGTACTGACCGGTGTTCGCCACCGTGTCGATGGAGCGTCCGGTGTCCGCGCCCTGCTTTCCGGTGACGAGGGTGCGGATGTAAACGATCCGCTCGCCCTTCTTTCCGGAGATCCGGGCCCAGTCGTCCGGGTTGGTGGTGTTGGGCAGGTCCTCGTTCTCCTTGAACTCGTCCACGCACGCCTGGAGGAGGTGGGAGACCCGGAGGCCCTTCTGGTTCTTCTCGAGGAAGTCCTTGATCGCCATTTTCTTGGCGCGGCCCACGATGTTCTCGATCATGGCGCCGGAATTGAAGTCCTTGAAGTAGAGGACTTCCTTGTCGCCGTTGGCGTAGGTGACCTCCAGGAAGCGGTTCTCCTCCGATTCGGCGTACATCTGTTCCACCGCGGTCTGGATCATGTTCTGGACCGTGGCCGCCTTGTCGCCGCCGTGCTCCTTGAGGTCCTCCTCGTGCAGCGGGAGGCGCTCGGTGAGGTACTTCCCGAAGATGTCCTTGGCCGCCTCGGCGTCCGGACGCTCGATCTTGATCTTCACGTCCAGCCGGCCGGGCCGCAGGATGGCGGGATCGATCATGTCCTCACGGTTGGAGGCGCCGATCACGACCACGTTCTGCAGGCCCTCCACGCCGTCGATCTCGGCGAGCAGCTGCGGGACGATGGTGTTCTCCACGTCCGAGCTGACGCCGGAGCCACGGGTGCGGAAGAGGGACTCCATCTCGTCGAAGAAGACGATGACGGGGGTGCCCTCGCTCGCCTTCTCCCTGGCCCGCTGGAAGACCAGGCGGATCTGCCGCTCGGTCTCGCCGACGTACTTGTTCAGCAGCTCGGGACCCTTGATGTTGAGGAAGAAGCTCTTGCCGGCCGCCTGGCCGGTGACCTCGGCGACCTTCTTGGCCAGCGAGTTCGCCACGGCCTTGGCGATGAGCGTCTTGCCGCATCCGGGGGGCCCGTAGAGCAGGACGCCCTTGGGGGGACGCAGCTCGTGCTCCTTGAACAGGTCCGGGTAGAGGTAGGGGAGCTCGACCGCGTCGCGGATCATCTCGATCTGGTTGCCGAGGCCGCCGATCTGCTCGTAGCCGATGTCGGGGACCTCTTCGAGGACGAGCTCCTCGACCTCGCTCTTGGGGACGACCTCGTAGACGTACCCGGAGCGGGGCTCCAGCAGCAGGGCGTCGCCGGGGCGGATGGTGATGTCCAGCAGCGGCTCGGCGAGCCGTACCACCCGTTCCTCGTCGGTGTGCCCCAGCACCAGGGCGCGCTCGCCGTCCTCGAGGATCTCCTTGAGGGTGACGATGTCGCCGACGCGCTCGAACTCCATGGCCTCGACCACGTTGAGCGCCTCGTTGAGCATCACTTCCTGGCCGCGCCTGAGCTCGTCGAGCTCGACGCTCGGGCTGACGTTCACCCGGAGCTTGCGGCCCCCGGTGAAGATGTCGGCGGTGCCGTCCTCGTTCGCCTGCAGGAAGACACCGAAGCCGGCCGGCGGCTGGGCGAGCCGGTCGACCTCCTCCTTGAGGGCCACGATCTGGTCGCGGGCCTCACGGAGCGTGTTGGCGAGTCGCTCGTTCTGGGCGGACACGCCGGCCAGGTTGGTCTGCAGCTCGACGATCCGCTCTTCGAGAATCCTCGTGTGTCGCGGAGAGTCGGCGAGCTTGCGTCGCAGGACGGCGATCTCCTGCTCAAGGTAGGCAATCTGCCCGGCCGGGTCGTCGGACCCGCGTCCCGAGCGGATGCCGCGGTTCATGTCGTCGTCGTGGGCTGCCACGGTCCTCACCTCCTCCAAGGGGAGCTGGACGCTTCCAGACCCTACCTGGGTGGGTGTCGATTGAAACCCCTAGATCACAAAGACGGTCGAGGTGTGTCCGATCTTCACCCTTGCGCTCTCCCTCACGCCAGGGGAATACCCACGGAACACGGTTGAAAAGCAGGCGGAGGTAGGGTCGAACCGTTCAACACCCGTCAGAGCTGGCCGGATTCCGTACGGTTCGACGCAGAAACGGCAGGAGAGATGAGCGTGCAGCAGGAGGCCGGAGTCGACGGCGAGGCCCTGGAGGTCTGGATCGACCAGGACCTGTGTACCGGCGACGGCATCTGCGCCCAGTACGCGCCCGAGGTGTTCGAGCTGGACATCGACGGTCTGGCGTACGTCAAGGGCGCGGACGAGGAGCTACTGCAGGAGAAGGGGGCGACAACGCCCGTGCCCCTGCCGCTTCTCACGGACGTGGTCGACTCCGCGAAGGAGTGCCCAGGCGAGTGCATCCACGTGCGCCGCGTTTCGGACAAGGTCGAGGTGTTCGGTCCCGACGCAGAGTGACGGGGGCCGGACGGACGGCGACCGGCGCCCGTTTCCTCACACCGTCCGGGCCTGGGACGGCGCCGAGCGGACGAACGCCCCGTCCTTCCACCGCCACTTCACGTCGTCCGTGACGTCCGGGCAGCAACTGGGCACGTCGGCCGACGAGTAGCCGAGCAGCGTGGCGAGGACGGCGCCGTCGCGCACCGCGAAGCCGGTGACCGTCCGGCGTTCCCGGGGGTCGACGAGGGTGGCCACCACGCGGGGCCCGGCGCCGTCGGCGCCGCGCGTGAGGACGTACACGCCGTCGGGCGGGGTGCCCATGGGGGCGTCGCAGTGGACCACGGCCACCGTCTCGGGCCGGCCGTCGCCGTCGAGGTCGCCGGTGGCCTTCTTCCGTACGACCGCCTCGACCGGGCCGCACTCCAGCGGGAAGGCGACGGCCGCCGGATCGGGCGGCGCGGCCTGTGCCCGGGCGGCCTTCGTCCCCGGCCCGGCGGCCGTCTGCGCCGCCGTCGCGGCGCCGGACGGCAGGAGCGAGGACAGGGCCACGACACCGGCGACGGCGGCGGCGGTGACGATCCAGTGGACGGGGCGGGCGTGCGTGTGCGCCAGGTCCGGTACGGCGGAGTGCTGCACGAGGAGTGTCTCCTGTGAGGGCTGTGCCGGTGGGGTGGCCAGCATCGTGCCACACGTCACAGTGCGGCGGGACGGCGGGGTGGGTACCCGGTCCGGTTCACCGCCCCCGTTTGCCACCGGGTCAACGCGACGACGCCGTGGCCGAGTTCCCGCATCCCTCGGGGAACTCGGCCCACGCACACCCCGGGGGGCCCCCCGCCCGGCCTAGCAGCCCGCATGCGGGCCCCCAACCCCAAAAA
>NZ_JBEXTV010000034.1:0-86692 GCF_040628835.1 Streptomyces sp. NPDC006134
GCTTCGGGCAGGGCGGAGGCGGCGGCTTGGTGGGCGGCCGGGTCGGTGCGGGCCGCCTCGGCGACCTCCTCCGGGGTGACGGCGTGCACCGTGGCCAGGCAGCGGCCGGTGGCCGGGTCGGAGGTCTGCGCCGGGGCGCCGCCACCGCGCCGCCACCGGCCCGCAACGAGCGCTTCGTCCGGGGGAGTTCGGAGCATACGGGCCTCCTGAGCGGATCGCACGGGGGAACTGCTTGACTAAGCGCTAGAAATCTAAGGGCTTAAATATCTGCGGCGCAAGAGGCCGAACGCGCCCACTTCTCCGAGCAATCGCTGTTTCAGCCCTTGACGCGATCCTGTCGGTGGGAGATACAACTTAAGCGCTTAGAAGCCAAGCGCTTACCTGACGTTCCCCTCGCTTCCGGCCCGCCTCCTCTCCCCCGCTCCCCGCGCCCCATGCCCCGTCCGGGCCCTCGTCCCACCGCCCCGGCCGCCTCCGTCCCGCCGCCCCCGGCGGCCTCCGCCCCACCACCCCGGCGGCCTCCGCCCCACCGATCCCGGCGGCCTCCGCCCCACCACCCCGGCGGCCTCCGCCCCACCGATCCCGTGCTTCACGTCCCCCGCCCCCTGCGACCAGCGGAGTACCAGCATGACGACCGAAGCCGTACCCGACAGCTCCCTGCGAGCGTCCATAGCCGCCCGCTTCGAACGGCTGCCCCTGTCCCGCTGGCACGTCACCGTGCGGCTGGTCGTGGGCGCGGTGACGTTCTTCGAGGCGTTCGACCAGCTGCTGATCGCCTACGCCCTGCCCGGACTGCGCGGCGAATGGGGGCTGTCCACGTCCGCCTCGACGCTGCTGCTGACCGCCGGCTCGATCGGCATGCTCGTCGGCGCCCTGCTCTCGGGGCGTGTCGCCGACCGCATCGGACGCGTCCGGGTCATCGCCCTGTGCGTGGCCGTGTCCAGCCTCGCCAACCTGGGCCTGGCCTTCGCACCCTCGCCGGAGGTCTTCATGGCGCTGCGGTTCGTGCAGGGCCTGGCCATCGGCGGCGAGGTGCCGGTGGCGGCCACCTTCATCGCCGAGATCACCCGCAGCCACCGACGGGGCCGTTTCGTCCTCCTGTACGAGCTGGTCTTCCCGGCCGGCCTGACCGTGGGCGCCCTGGCCGCCGCCTGGCTGGTGCCGGTGCTCGGCTGGCGGTGGATGTACGCGCTGGCCGCCGTGCCCGGCGTCCTCGCCGTCGTCGTGCAGCGCGTGGTGCCCGAGTCGCCGCGCTGGCTCGCGGACCGCGGCCGGTCCACGGAGGCCGCCGCCGTGATGACGCGGATCGAGACCGCCGTCGAACGGGCGACGGGTGCCCCGCTGCCGCCCGCCCCCGCGGCACCGCCCGTCCCCGCGGCACCGCCCGAGCCTTCGGCCCCCGCCGCCCGCTCCGGCCTGCGCGGCCTGTTCGGCGGGCGCTACCGGCGCCGCACCCTGGTCGTCGGCGCCCTGTGGTTCACCGGATACTTCGTCAACTACGGCATCACCTCCTGGCTGCCGACCATCTACCAGAACCGGTACGGCCTCTCGCTGGCCGACGCCCTGCTGTACTCCACGGTCACCTCCTGCGCCGGACTGCTCGGCTGCCTCGTCGCCGCCCTCACCGTCGACCGCGCCGGCCGCCGCCGCGTGATCACCGGCTGCCTCGGCGGCGCGACGGCCGTCCTGCTGCTCCTCGCCTTCCTCGGGGCCGGCACGGCCCTCCAGGTGCTGGTCTGGACCTCGGTCGCCGCCGTGTTCTTCTTCGGCTCCAACATCTGCCTCTACGTCTACACGCCCGAGCTGTTCCCGACCCGGATGCGGGCCCTGGGCAGCAGCGTCGGCGGGGCGCTCAACCGGGCCGGGGTGATCCTGGGCCCCATCGTCGTCGGCGCGGTCTACACCGGCGGCGGCATCGGGACGGTGTTCCTGACCCTCGGCGCCGTCTCCCTCGCGGGCGCCGTCGTCGCGGGCGTCGGCGCGGAGGAGACCGCGGGGCGGCGGCTGGAGGAGGTGTCGCCGTAGTCCAGTAGCCCCGTGTCCCCGTGTCCCCGTGGCCCTCTGTCCCCGTGGCCCCGTGTCCCCGCAGCTCCCTACGGCAGGGGCGGCAGGGATGGTCAGCCGGTGGCGAGAATTCCGGCGAGGTGGTCCGCCGCGACGTGCGCGTGCAGGCGCACCCCCGTGACGAGGGTGTCGTCGTCGGCGTAGAAGCGGGGGTTGTGGTTGACGACGAGGCCCCGGCCGCCGGGGACGGGCACCGGGGCGCCGTCCGCGTCGAGGGTGACGTCCTGGACGCCGAGGACCACGTACAGCCCGCCGAAACGGTTCACGAACTCCGAGACGTCGTCGTAGGCGAGCGTGGCCGTCGTTTCCCGGACCCGCTCCTCGCCGACGACCCGCCGGAGCGTGGGCAGCGCGGCCTCCACCCACTCCCCCCTGTTGTGCACGGCGGGCACGTCCTGGAGGAAGTCCACGCTCGCGGCGCAGCCGTACGCCCGCGCGGTGTGCTCGGCCAGCGTCACGAGGTGGTCGCGCACCCCGTCCATGGCGGACTCGGCGGCGCAGCGGATGGTGCCCCACAGGGTCACCCGCTCGCCGATGACGTTGAAGCGGCCGACGTCCTCCAGGTGCCCGATGGTGACGGTGACCGGCTGGAAGGCGTCGGTCCTGCGGTAGAGCTGGCCGATGCCGGTGAGGACCGCGCCGGCGGCGGGCATCGGGTCCACGCCCTGCCACGGTGTGGAGCCGTGCACCTGCTCACCGCGGATCACGATCCGGATCAGGCAGGAGGCGCCGAACTGGTTGCCGGTCCGGTAGCCGACGTACCCCTTCGGATACGGCGTGACGTGCATGCCGAAGACCATGGTCGGCTCCGGATCGGCGAACACGCCCTGGCGGAGCATCTCCCGCGCGCCGCCCGGCTCGTCGACGGGTGGCCCCTCCTCGGCGGGCTGGAAGACGAACAGCACGGTGCCGGGCAGGTGCTCCCGCACCCCGGACAGGACGGTGGCGGCGCCCATCAGCATGGCGGTGTGGCAGTCGTGCCCGCAGGCGTGCGAGACGGGGAACGGTCCCCCGGGGTACTCCTCGTCGACCACCGTGGAGGCGAAGTCGACGCCGCTGTCGTCCGGTACGGGCAGCGCGTCGGTGTCGGCCCGCAGCGTGATCACCCGCGTGCCCGGCCCGCCGCCCCGCAGAACGCCGGCCACCCCGTGTCCGGCGATGCCGGTGCGCACCTCGTCCAGGCCCAGCGACCGCAGATGGCCGGCGACCAGCTCGGCGGTGCGGGCCTCCCGGTTGGACAGCTCGGGGTGGCGGTGGAGGTCCCGGCGCCAGGCGACCACCTGCCCGGCGACCTCGGCCGCGCGCCGGTCCAGTTCCGCGCGGAGCGCGTCGATGTCGGTGGTCATGTCGGCCCGCCTCTCCCTGTGCCGTGCGCGGACCCACCGTAAGCCGGGCCGCGCGCATTCTCCCGCCGGGTGCGGCGGGCGGGGGGCCGTAGCCCGGTCGGCGCAGGCCCAGGCGGGGAGGCCCGGGTCGCGGTGTTACGTTCGGAAGACGGCCGCCGCCGCACCGGCGGTCTCTCGGGGCCCGGCCCCGTGCCGCTCGCGCCGCCCGTGCCGGAGGAACGTCGGCGCGGCACCACTGCCGCAACTCTCCGCGGAGGTACGCCGCATGGCGTGGATCGTCCTGTTCGTCTCCGGGATCATGGAAACCGTCTGGGCGTCGGCCATGGACGCCTCCCACGGGTTCACCCGGCCGCGGCCGGTCGTCCTGTTCGTCGTCGCCCTGGCGCTGAGCATGCTCGGCCTGGCCTACGCCATGCGCTCCATCCCCATCGGCACGTCCTACGCCATCTGGGTCGGCATCGGAGCCGTGGGCACCGCCGTGTACGGCATGGTGTTCCACCACGACTCCGCCTCCGTCGCACGCCTGCTGTGCCTGGCCGCCATCATCGGCGGGGTGGTGGGGCTGAAGTTCCTGCACTGACCCCGGCCGGCGCGTCGGCGAGGAGGGGCAGGAGGCGGTGGGGGCACGGGGGGCCGCACCGTCCCACCGCCCCTTGCGTGTGGCATGTCCGGTGTTCAGCCGGCGGCGGCCAGGACGGCGTCGGCCATCGCCCGTTCACCGGCCGCGTTGGGGTGGAAGGCCGCGGCGGCGTTGCTGCCGAGCGGTTCCATCCAGCGCGTCCCGGCCGGCTTGCACACGTCGTGGCCGACGGACTTGGCGTAGGTGTCGACGTAGACGGCGCCGTGTGCGGCCGCCTGGCCGGCGATCATGGCGTTGAGGCGCTTGTGGGTGTCGCGCAGCCAGGGGGCGTCGCCCTTGGCGATCGAGACGACGGAGGGGCAGTTGGTGCCGTCGTCGGGGAGGATCGCGGGGTAGCCGGTGATCAGGACCTTGGCCTGGGGCGCGCGCTGCCGGATGCCGTCGAGGGTGGCGGCGATCCTGGGGGCGGTGGCGGCGATGGTGGCGGCGAGCTGGTCGGTGCCGTTGCGGGTGTAGCTGTTCTTGCAGGGCGAGCCGGAGGGGTTGAACAGGCCGAGGGTGACGCAGCGGACGATGATGCCGGCGAAACCGATGTCGTTGCCGCCGATGGTGACGGTGACCAGGCCGGTGTCCGCGGTCAGTGCGTCGAACTGCGGGGGCGCGCTCGCGTTCTGGGCGGTCGTCATGTGGACGGTGGTCGCGCCGCCGCAGGTGACGTCGCGGTGGGCGGCGGGGCCGAGGGCGGCGGTGACCAGGGAGGGGTAGTTGCGGTTCGAGCGCGCGCAGGCGGAGTCGGTCTGGTCGGGCACGCCGGCCGCCGAGGCGTAGGAGTCGCCCAGGGCGACGTACCGGCCGACCGCCCGGCCGTCGGCGGCGAGCGCGGGGCCGGCGCCGGCGGTGGCGGCCAGGGCGGCGGCGGTGACCGTGAGGACGAGGGCGGCTCTGGTGGTGCTGCTCGATACGACTGATCGCATGTCGGTGCCTCTCGTGGAGGAAGGGGGAGACGCCTGCCGCTGAGCATGCCGATCGCGGGGAGAGCCGGCAGGCGTGCGGGGACTGACGGCAGGCCGGTCCGACGGCCTGTCATCACACCGTTCTGATCGCGCAGTTACTGAGCAGTTCTACTGAAACGTAATATGCAAACGGCGCCTTGGAGCGTCAAGCCGTCCGGCAGAGATCGAGCACGTTCGCCCCTCCCCCCGAGCCCTCCCAAGCCCCCGGGCCCTCCCCAGGCCCCGCCAGGCGGCCCGGGGAGGGCCGGCCACCCCTCAGACTGCCTCGGCCCGGGCCCGGTCGCGGGTGTGTCCCGCCCAGTCCACGATCGCCAGGGCCGCTCCGGCCGCCTCCAGCCCCCGGCAGTGGGCGTGGTGCCTGCGGGCCATGCCGTCGAGGTCGAGGTGCGGCCCGAAGGCGGGGTGGGCCGCCAGCCGCCGCGCGTAGGCCCACAGGCGCGGATGAGCGGTGAGGCGGTGCACCGCGGCGGCGTCCAGGTGCAGGCGGTGCACGACGTCCAGCTGGACCAGGGTCACCCACAACCACACGTCGGCGGCGGTCATGTGGTCGCCCAGCACGTACTCCTGGGAGGCCAGCCGCCACTCCAGCGAGTGCAGGACGCGCAGCAGGGCGTCGAGGGCGGCCCCGCGCGCGGCGCCGTCGGCGCCGGCCTGCCCCGCGCGCTGGGCGGCCTCGTCGATGCCGTGCGCGCACAGGCGCGCGACGGCCTCGATCTCCGCTTCCGCGCCGCGCGGGTACAGCACCGGGCGTCCGCCGTCCCTCGCGCCGAAGCGCCGCGCCAGGTCGCACAGGATGTCCGGGGCGTGGTTGCTGACGATCCGTCCGGTCCACTCGTCGCTGAGGACGGGTGCCGCGGCCGGCCCGGGACGGCGGTGGGCGCCGGCCTCGTACAGCGGACGCAGCGCCGCGTGTCCGCCGCCGGGCTCGTCGGGCACGGCGGGCAGCCGCGTCACCGGCAGGACGCCGTCGAGGCCGAGCAGGCTGTGCGTGACGGCGAGGGCCAGACAGTGCGGGCCGGCCGGCGACAGGTGGAGGCGGTAGCGGCGGGGCACGGCGTAGTGACCGCTGCGGGCGTCGGGGCCGATCCTGCCCCGGAACGCGGGCGGCGGCGAGAGCGACGGCACGGCGGACGGCGGTGCGGCGGACGTGACGGACGACATGTGTCTCCCCGGGTGCGTTCTGGGTCTCGGACGGGTGACGGGCGGAGGAGGGCGGGCACGGCGCCGGGCGCACGGCCGGCGCCGGGCGACCGGCGGGTGGCGGGCGACCGGTCGGCGCCGGGCGACCGGCGGGCGGCGGCAAGGGCGCCGGGGCGGACGCCGGTTCAGCGCAGAGGGCCGGCGGCGCTGCAGACACGCAGCAGATCGATGTGGAGCCGGGACGTGAGAAGGGGAGACGGGCGAGGCGTGCGCGCCGCACGCTCGTCGGCCGGCTCCAGGCGTCCCATGTTTTCCCACCGATTCGCTAGGGATTCCGCTCCGAGTGTCGGCCGGGCTCCGGACTTCGTCAAGGGAGCGGGGCGTCCGGATCTCCCGGGCGGCGGGCGGGACAACCGGCGCGTCCCGCCCGCCGCCCAGGGCTCAGGGGTTCGTCCATGCCTCCGGGTCCGCGGCGAGGTCCACGACCTCGTCGGGCAGCTCGGCCGCGGCCACGTCGGCCAGGGTGACCTCGCCCAGGACCTTGCGGACGTTGGCGCGCACCGCGATCCACAGCGGCAGCAGCGACCGGGCCGGGCCGGTGTAGGACAGCTCGGGCGGGCGCACGCCCCGCACCGACACCAGCGGCCCGTCGGCCGCGCGGATCACGTCCGCGATCGCGATGGTGTCCGCCGGACGGGCCAGCCGGTAGCCGCCGTTGCCGCCGCGCCGGCTCACCACCAGTCCGCCCCGGCGCAGATCGCCGAGGATGCCCTCCAGGAACTTGTGCGGGATGCCCTGGGCCGAGGCGATCGTCTCGGCCTTGAGGGAGGTGTCGTCCCCCGCCGCCGCCAGCTCCAGCGCGGCGCGCACCGCATAATCCGCCTTGGCCGAGATTCGCATGCCGCGATTATCCGCCACGCCCCGCTCCGCCCGGCACCCGCGCCCACCGACCGCTGTCCGCTGTCCGCTGTCCGCCGCGTCAGCAGGGCAGGGTGAACGGAGGGTGGGCGCCGTCGAGGAAGTACTCCCCGAGCTCGCGCAGCCGGTGGGCGCCCGGCACCCGCAGCAGGTGCGTGCGGGCGTCGCGCCAGAAGCGGTCGAATCCGTGCCGGACGAAGGCGGCGCGCGGGCCGACGGCGTCCAGGGCGCCGGTGGTGACCTCCCGCACGGCGCGGAAGGCCGCGGCCTCGGCCGCGCTCGCCAGCACGGTGATCTCCGCGCACTCCTCGTCGTCGAGGTCCTCGCCCCGCGCGAGGCCGCGCTCCAGCGCCCGGACCGCCTGGTCGGCGAGGGCGGAGGCGGCGCGGGCGGCGACGACGAGCTCCCCGTAGGCGTTGAGCACGTACGGGTCCTGCGACGGGCCGCCCGGCCACGGCGGCCGGGGGCACGGCAGCCAGGGCGCGTGCGCGGCCCGGCGGTACTCGCGGGCCTCGGCGAGCAGTCCCTCGGCGACGCCCAGGCAGAACTGGACGGAGAACAGGCGCGCGGCGGGCGCGGCCAGGCAGGCGAAGGGCGACAGGACCCCCTCGTCCGGGGAGAGCGAGCCGAGCACGTCGTCGGCCGCGACCGGCACGGAGTCGAACTCCACGCTGTCCCCGGCCGCCAGCCGCTGGCCGAAGGTGTCGCCGTCGTTGCCGAACGCCACGCCGGGGCGGGCGGGGTCGACCAGGACGGCCAGGGGCTCGCCGGTACCGGCTCGGGCCGCGCGGACGACCAGCCGGTCGGCGACGCGGGCGGCCACGGTGGGGCCGCGGCGGCCGGCCAGCACATAGCCGTCCCGTACGGGGGTCAGCACGAGCGGCGGTTCGTGGGAGGCGAGGCCGCCGCCCCAGCACCACCGTCCCACCGCCGACTCCCGCGCCACGCGCGCGGCGACGGCGGGACCGGCGAAGAAGCGGGCGCTGGAGGACAGGAAGTAGTGGCTGCCGAGCAGGTGGCCGAGGGCGCCGTCGGCCGCCGCGATGGTGCGGACGACCGTGTACGCGGTCCGCCAGCCGGCGCCCGGCCCGCCGTGCTCGGCCGGCACCAGCAGGGTCAGCAGCCCCGCCTCGCGCAGCCGCGCGACCTCCTCCACCGGCGTCTTCCCGGCCTGTTCGCGCTCGACGGCGTCGGTGGCCAGGTCATCCGCCATCTCCTGGGCGATGAGCGGCCAGTCGGGCGGGGTCGCCCGGTCGTCGTCCTGCGGTGCGGTGGTCATGGCGGTCTTCCTTCGGGAGCCGTGGAGAACCCGGTCGACGGGCGTCATGCTCACGCAGTGCGCCGACCGGCGTCAACACTTTCCTAGTCAACCGATAGGAAAACTAGGGATGGTGGGGCACGTCGGCCGAATCACGCCGGTGGCGTGGCGCGTTGGCGTCAGCGGGAGACGTCCGCCGGGGTCCCGGACGCGACGGGCCCCTCGGCCGGTGTGCGGTACGGAGGCGCCCACAGGCCCCGTTCCCGGAGCCTGGGCAGGACTCCCTCGCCGAACCGGTACGCCTCCTCCAGATGCGGGTAGCCGGAGAGGACGAACTCGTCGATGCCGAGCCGGTGGTACTCGATGATCCGCTCGGCGACCTCGTCGTGGCTGCCGACCAGCGCCGTGCCCGCGCCGCCCCGCACCAGCCCGATGCCGGCCCACAGGTTGGGGTGGATCTCCAGGTCGTCCCGGCTTCCGCCGCCGTGCAGGGCGAGCATGCGCCGCTGCCCCTCCGACTCGCTGCGGGCCAGACGGGCCTGCACCGCCCGCACCGTCTCCGGGTCGAAGGCGTCGCGCAGCCGTCTCGCCTCGTCCCAGGCCTGCCCGGCGGTGTCCCGGGTGATGACGTGCAGCCGGACACCGAAGCGGAGCGTGCGGCCGTGCCCGGCGGCCAGGTCCCGGATCCAGGCGACCTTCCCGGCGACGGCCGCGGGCGGCTCGCCCCAGGTGAGGTAGACGTCGGCGTGGCGTGCGGCGACCTCGCCGGCGGCGGGTGAGGAGCCGCCGAAGTACACCCGCGGCACCGGGTCGGGCAGCCGGGCCAGCGCGGCCCGCTCGACCCGGAGGTGGTCGCCCCGCAGATCGACGGTCCCGCCCTCCCACAACCGCCGGACGATGTGCAGGAATTCGCCGGTACGGCGGTAGCGGGCGTCCTTGTCGAGGAAGTCGCCGTAGGCGCGCTGTTCCTGGCTCTCGCCGCCCGTGACCACGTTGAGCAGGAGCCGTCCGCCGGTCTGGCGCTGGAAGGTGGAGGCCATCTGCGCGGCGAGCGTGGGCGAGAGGAGGCCGGGGCGGAACGCGACGAGGAACTTCAGCCGTTCGGTGTTCCGGCTGACCATCGCGGTGGTCAGCCAGGCGTCCTCGCACCAGGCGCCGGTGGGTGTGAGTACGCCGGTGAAGCCGAGGTCCTCGGCGGCGCGGGCGACCTGGGAGAGGTAGGCGACCGTCGGCGGGCGGTCCCGTCCGGAGGCGGTGACCGCGGCACCGTGGCCGCCGCCGACGACGTCGCGGCTGTCGCCGTTGGTGGGCAGGAACCAGTGGAAGGTGAGGGACACGTCGGGTCTCCGATCGGCGGGGTTCGTCAGAGCGGGCCCGTGCTGCCGAGGGCACCGGCGGCCACGGTCACGGCGCTCATCCGGTGGCCGCCAGCAGGGCCGGCCGGCCGCCGAGGGCGAGGGAGAACCGGTCGGTGACCTCGGCCAGGGCCTCGGCGGAACCCGGCGCGACGGTCAGGGTGCCGTCGTCGGCCACCGTGATGTCCCGGTCGAGCGTGAACCAGCCCGGGACGATGTGCGCGGCGCCCATGGAACTCAGCACGGGACGCAGCGCGTAGTCGATGGCCAGGACGTGGGCGGTGGTGCCGCCGGTGGCCAGCGGCAGGACCGTCTTGCCCGCCAGCGCGTACTGCGGGAGCAGGTCGAGCAGCGCCTTCAGCAGGCCGGAGTAGGCGGCCTTGTAGACGGGGGTGCCGATCACGACGCCGTCGGCCCGGGCGAACAGGGCGGTGGCCTCGGTGATCGCCGGGTGCCGGACGTCGGCGGCGAGCAGTGCCTCGGCGGGGAGGGTGCGGACGTCCAGCGGCACCACCTCGTGCCCCTGCGCGGTGAGCCGGTGGTCGAGGTGGCGCAGCAGGCGCGCGGTGCGGGAGGTGGCGGAGGGGCTGCCGGAGACGGACAGGACACGGGCCATGGCGGAGACCTTTCGGCTACGGCGCGGACGGGGCGGGGGGTCGGGTGCGGACGGGGGGCGGGTACGGACGGGAGGTACGGGCTCGGGGGTGCCGGCCGGGCCGCCCGCTCACGGTTCCCGCCACAGCGTGGTGGGGGCCTCCCTCCGGACCACCGGGGCGATCTCCTCGGCGAAGCGGGCCAGCTGGTCGATCTGCTCCGGCAGGGACAGGCCCGAGGTGTCGACGGTGACGGACTGCAGGTCGTGCCCGTAGGAGGCGTGGAAGCCGAGGATCTTGTCGATGATCTGCTGCGGGCTGCCGATGAGGTGCGGGCCGTGCGCGACGGCGTCCTCGACGGTGCGGAACGGGGTGTTGTAGCCGGGCCTGCCCTCCAAGTGGGGCCGGTGGGTCTGGCGGACCCGTGCCTCGTAGTAGTCCTTGAACCGGGCCACCGCCTCCCGGGTGCTGTCCGCGACGAACAGCCCTCCGGACCCGGCGCCGACGTACGCGGTGCGCGGATCGTGGCCGTACGCCTCGAAACGCTCCCGGTAGTGGCCGATCAGCCGGGCGTACGCTTCGCGGGGCTGGACGGCGTTGGCGCTGAAGAGGGGATCGCCGTACCGGGCGGCCAGTTCCGGGGAGTTGAGGCTGGTGGCCGATCCGTGCCAGACGCGGGGCGGGCGTGGGCCGTACGGGCGGGGGACGACGGTGGCGTCCTTCAGCGGCGGGCGGAACCTGCCCTCCCAGGAGACCCCCTCCTCCCGCCAGAGCCGGCGCAGCAGCTCGTACTTCTCGGCCTGGTACTCCCATTGCAGGTCCTCGTCCAGGCCGAACAGGTCGAAGTGGCCCGCCTCCGCGCCCTTGCCGACGACCAGCTCGATACGGCCCCGGGAGAGCTGGTCGAGGGTCGCGTAGTCCTCGGCGACCCGCACCGGGTCGAGGATCGCGAGCACGGTGACGCCGGTCAGCAGCCGGATGCGGGTGGTCCGGGCGGCCACGGCGCCGAGCAGGACCGTGGGACTGGAGGACAGGAACGGGCCGGCGTGCCGCTCGCCGACGGCGTAGGCGTCGAAGCCCAGCCGCTCGGCGGCGACGGCGGTCTCCACGACCTCCGCGATCCGGTCGGCGGCGGAGCCGAGCTCCCCGGTCAGCGGGTGGGGTGCGTGGCCGACGATGGTCAGGACCTGGAATCTCATCGCTGTCTCCTCTGTCTCCTCGCTGTTTCCTCGGGCTCCCCCGCAGCGGTCGGGTGCCGGTCCTCGGCAGGCCGGGCGGGAGGGGGGCGGAGGCGGGGGTGCGCACGGTCGCGGTGCCGTGACGGACGGGGGGCGGGGCGGGACACGGTGGTTCTCCTTGCGTGGCGGGAAGGTGAGGAGTGGCCGGAGGAGTCAGTGCAGTCAGAGGAGGAGGAGTCAGAGGAGTCAGAGGACCTTGGAGAGGAAGGCGCGGGTGCGTTCGTGCCGGGGGGTGTCGAGGACGGCCGCGGGCGGCCCCTGTTCCACGACGACGCCGCCGTCCATGAACACCACCGTGTCGGCGGCCTCGCGGGCGAAGCCGATCTCGTGGGTGACGACGATCATGGTGGTCCCGGTGCGGGCCAGGTCCTTGATGACGTCGAGGACCTCGCCGACCAATTCCGGGTCGAGCGCCGAGGTGGGCTCGTCGAAGAGCAGCACCTTGGGTTCGAGGGCGAGCGCGCGGGCGATGGCGACACGCTGCTGCTGGCCGCCGGAGAGCTGCCGCGGATAGGCACCGGCCTTGTCGGCGAGGCCCACCCGGGCGAGGAGCCGGCGAGCCGCCGCCTCCGCCTCCTTGCGCGGCCGGCGCAGCGCGGAGACGGGCGCCTCGACGAGGTTGTCCAGCACGGTCAGATGGGGGAAGAGGTTGAAGTTCTGGAAGACGAACCCGATCCGGGTGCGCTGCCGCAGAACCTCCTTCTCCTTCAGCTCGTACAGCTTGCCGCCGGCGCGGCGGTAGCCGACGAGCTCCCCGTCGACGCCGATCCAGCCGCGGTCGACCTTCTCCAGGTGGTTGATGGTGCGCAGCAGCGTGGACTTCCCCGACCCGGACGGGCCGAGGACGACGGTGACCTCGCCGGCGCGGACCGTCAGGTCGACGCCGCGCAGCACCTGCAGCGGACCGAAGCTCTTGTGGACGCCGCGGACGTCCACCATCACCTGGCTCATCGGGGCTCTCCCAGCGGTTTCGGAGGGACGACGGCCGCCGCCCGGCGGGCGGGGACGGTGTCGGGTGGCGCGGTGGCGGCGGTGAGGCGCATCGGTGTGTTCCTGCTCAGGCGGCGGGGGCGTGCTCGGGCGGGTTGATCTCGGAGGCGTCGATCGCGGAGGCGGTGGTGCCCCACTTGGCGAGGATGCGGGCGTAGGTGCCGTCCTCGATCAGGTGGTTGACGGCGGCCTGGAACGCCTTGGTGAGCGGGGAGCCCTTCTTGAAGGCGAATCCGACGTCGAGGCGGTGGTACTCGCCGAGGAAGGTGGTGCGGGAGGCGGGCTGTGCGGCCTGGTGGCGCAGCCCGTTGATGGTCGACATGACCACGTCGACGCGGCCCTGCTGGAGCGCGGTGAGCGTCGCCCCGTTCTCCGAGTAGACCTTCACGTCGTACGGCTTCTTGCCCTCCTCGGCGCACTCCCCCTTCCGCGCGGTGAGGGTCGCCTCGAAGGTGGTGCCGGCGCCGGTGCCGATGGTCAGTCCGCACAGCTGGGTGAGGCGGGTGACCTTCGTGCCCAGCGCGGTGTTGCCCGTGCGCACCGCGAAGCCCTGGCCGTCGTTGATGTAGGTGACGAAGTCGATCGTCTTCAGGCGTTCGGTGGTGACGCCGAAGTTGCCGGTGCCGACGTCGTACTTGCCGCTGCCGAGGGCGGGCAGGATCGTCTCGAAGGAGGCGTCCTGGCGTTCCGGCTTCACTCCGAGGACCTTGGCGACCGCGTTCGCGAGGTCGATGTCCTGGCCGGCGGGCGCCTCGCCGGGGCCGTTCGGGTAGTAGGCCCCCGGTGGGGTCCCGATCGCGCTGCCGATCCGCAGCGTGCCCGCCGCCCGCACGTCGGCGGGCAGCAGGGCCGCGACGGAGTCCACCGTGCGGACGGCGGCGACCGGGTCGCCGGACGGCGCGGGCGAGGCGGCGGCACCGACCGCCGCCGTCCCGCCGCTCGCGCCAAAACCGCAGGCGGTCAGCGCGAGAAGCGGCAGCAGGGGCAGCAGCGTCCGGACGGCCGCGCGGCGCGGACGGGAGACGGGGGTGCTGGGGTTCACAGGTCCGTTGCCTTTCCGGTGGGTGCCGCCGCGGCGGGGAGGTGCTTCTCGAAGGGCAGCGGGCCGCTGGTCTGGGGGTCGGCCCGCGTGTCGGACAGGGGTGTGCAGCCGGTGGCCAGGTACAGGGCGGGGGTCATCCGTGCACCGCCGCGAGGGGCTCGCCGGCGCGCGCGGCCCGCTCGGCGTCGCGCTTGGCGACCTCTTCGCGGACGATCGGGATGACGTGGCGGCCGAAGTCGATGGCGTCGCCGAGCAGGTCGTAGCCGCGGGCGGAGAGGATGTCGACGCCGAGGTCGTAGTAGTCCAGCAGCGCCTGGGCGACCGTCTCCGGGGTGCCCACCAGGGCGTTGGAGTTGCCGGCGCCTCCGGTCGCGGCGGCGGTCGGGGTCCACAGGGCGCGGTCGTAGCGCTCCCCCGCCTCGGCGATGGCCAGCAGCCGCTGCGAGCCGGTGTTCTCCGGTGCCCCGGACCGGTGGTGCCGTACGAGCCCCTCCGTACGCCGTTCCCGGATGGCGCCGACCGTGCGGTGCGCCTTCTCCCAGGCCAGTTCCTCGGTCGGGGCGATGATGGGGCGGAAGGCGACCTGGATGCGCGGCACGTCGGTGCGGCCCGCGGCCCGCGCGGCGGCCTTCACGGCCTCGATCTGCTCGGCGGTCTTCTCCAGGGGCTCGCCCCACAGGCAGTAGATGTCGGCCTCGGCGCCTCCGGCGGCGTACGCGGCGGGGGACGAACCGCCGAACGAGACACCCGGGCGGGGCTGCTGGACGGGGAAGACGTCGCTGACGAAGTCGTGGAACCGGTAGTACGCGCCCTCGTGGTCGAAGGGCTCGTGGGTGGTCCAGATCTTCTTGACGATGCGGATGTACTCGCGGGTGCGGGCGTAGCGCTCGTCCTTGGTGAGGGTGTCGCCCTCGCGGCCCTGCTCGTGGTCGTTGCCGCCGGTGATGAAGTGGACGGTCAGCCGGCCCTCGCTGATCTGGTCGAGGGTGGCGAACGTCTTGGCGGCGAAGGTGGGATAGGAGACGTTGGGCCGGTGGGCGAGGAGGATCTGGAGGCGGTCCAGCCGGCTCGCGACGTACGCGGCGGCCGGGGCGGGGTCGGGCGAGCCGGAACCGTAGGCGAACAGCACCCGGTCCCAGCCGTGGTCCTCGTGGGCCCGGGCGAGCCGCAGGGTGTACTCCTTGTCGAAGGCGGGGCCGGAGCGGGGGGTGGTTTCGGAGCCGTCGTTGGTGGCGGCGATGCCGAGGAACTCCACGGGCATGGAAGGGCCTTTCCTCACGTCCTGATGGCTGCGGACGAGCGCGTCGCCGGTGAGTGGGCACGACGAACTGCCGCAGCAAAAAGGAGAGTTGACGTAACGTCAGACAGATGCCGATGGGCGAGGCAAGCGTGACGACGCCGGGGCGCCGGAAGAACAGGGGTGCGGCGGCAGCGCGCGGTGAGGACTCGGCCCGCGACGGGGTCACCGAGGGAGGGAAGGGCCGGTCAGACGGCCCGCTGCCGAGTCAGACGCGACACGCGGCGGACCACACCCGACCGAAGTCGATGTGGTCGCGCGAGACCAAGCGCTGCTGGGCGTTCATGCGAACAATTGAGCAGGACAACGGGCCCGCCGTCAACCAGTGCCCGTATGCCGGACCCCGACGCACGTGGTTCCGCCCGGTGCCGGTGACCCGGTTCTGTTCCCGGTTCCGCCCGGTGCCGGCACACCGGTCCCGCTCCCGATCCCGCCCGGTGTTGACAGACCGGTCCCGTGCCCGCCTACGATCGGCGCGGACGGGCTCCGCCGTGCGCGGCGCCCTCTTCGGCCGCGTTGAGGGACGCGGCAGCGTGTGACGACGCCGGAATCCCCGGGCCACCGCGTGTCCTCGCGGAGCACCTCAGCCGTGCTCGCGTGCGCATGCCGTCCCGGCGCTCACTCCACGCCCGCGACTCCCTCCCCCGGAGACCCCCGATGGTCACCTCTTCCGACACCGCCCCCGCCCCGCCCGCCCTGCGCCCGGAACCGGGCCCTTCGGACGCCCTGCCGCCGATCGTGCCCCGCCGGCGCGTCGGCCGCCTGCTGTCGGCCGCCGCCGGGCTGCTGTTCCTCGCGATGGCCGTCCACTCCGTCGTCCGCAACGACGCGTTCCAGTGGGACGTGGTCGGCCGGTACTTCACCACCGCCGCCGTCGTGGACGGCCTGCTGCTGACCCTGTGGCTGACCGCCGCGGTGATGGTCCTCGGCTTCCTGCTCGGCACGCCGCTCGCGGTGATGCGGCTGTCCGCCAACCCGGTGCTGCGCGCGCTCGCCTGGGGGTACGTGTGGATCTTCCGCTCGACCCCGCTGCTGGTGCAGCTGCTGTTCTGGTTCAACATCGGCGCCCTGTACCCGACGCTCGGGCTCGGCGTCCCGTTCGGCCCGCAGTTCGTCACCGTCCAGACGGTGAACCTGCTCGGCCCCACCCTCACCGCCGTCATCGGCCTGACCCTGCACGAGGCCGCCTACGCCGCCGAGGTGGTGCGCGGCGGCATCCTCTCGGTGGACGCCGGGCAGACCGAGGCCGCCCAGGCCCTCGGCCTGAGCCGGTCGCGCACCCTGCGCCGGATCGTCGTCCCCCAGGCGATGCGGTCCATCGTGCCGACCGCCGGCAACATGCTGATCGGCACGTTGAAGGGCACCAGCATCGTCAGCGTGCTGGCCGTGCACGACCTGCTCTACTCGGTGCAGTTGGTCTACAACCAGACCTACCAGGTCATCCCGCTGCTGATGGTGGCCACCCTGTGGTACGTCGCCGTCACCACCGTGCTGAGCGCGGGGCAGTTCTACGTGGAGCGGTACTACGCCCGCGGGACCTCGCGCGCCCTGCCGCCCACGCCCCTGCAGCGGCTGCGCGGGCACCTGGCCGCCGCGGGGACCCGGCTGCGTGCGGCGACCGCCGCCGACGCCCGTCCGACGATCGGCGGTGACCGGTGAGCGGTGCCACTCCCCCGGCCGTCCTGGTCGTCGTCGGTGCCGGTCCGCGCGCCACCGGCCTGCTGGAGCGCATCGCCGCCAATGCCCCCGAACTATGGGACGAGGACCGGGAGCTGGTGATCCACCTGGTGGATCCTCACCCGCCCGGCCCGGGACGGATCTGGCGGCACGACCAGTCGCCGCTGCTGCGCATGAACTCCATGGCGGAGGACGTCACCCTGTTCACCGACGAGTCCTCCACCCTGGAGGGCCCGGTACGGCCCGGCCCGTCGCTGGCCGAGTGGGCCGCCCAGTTCTCCGGCCGCGGCCCGCGCCACGAGCCGTACGAGGAGCCCGCCGACCCGGAGGTGCTCGCCGAGCTGCGGACGCTCACCGGGACCGACTTCCCCACCCGCCGCGCCCAGAGCGCCTACCTGGACTGGGTGTTCCGCAGAGTCCTGGCCGACCTGCCGCCTTCCGTCACCGTCGTCCGGCACCGCGCCACCGCAACCGCCGTCACCGGTCCCGCGGACGGTCCGCAGCGCGTGCGCCTGGCCGGCCGCGCCGCCCCGCTCACCGCCGACCTGGTGGTCCTCGCCCAGGGGCACCTGGGTTCCGCGCCCGCCCCCGGGCACCGGACCCTGGCCGCCTTCGCCCGCCGGCACGGCCGCTTCCATCTGCCGCCGGCGTTCACCGCCGACGCCGACCTGTCGGGCCTGCGGCCCGGCGAGCACGTCGTCGTGCGCGGCTTCGGGCTGGCCTTCGTCGATCTGATGGTGCTGCTCACCGAGGGCCGCGGCGGCACCTACCGCACGGAGCCCGACGGCGGCCTCACCTATCTGCCGTCCGGGCAAGAACCCGTCCTGCACGTCGGGTCGCGGCGCGGGGTGCCCTACCACGCCAAGACCGGTTACCGGCTCCGGGGCCCGCGGCCCTTGCTGCCGCGCCACTTCGGCCCCGCCGCCGTCGACGCGCTGCTCGCCGAGGACCGCCCGCTGGACCTGCGGCGCGACGTGTGGCCGCTGATGGCGAAGGAGATCGGGTTCGGGTACTACCACGAGCTGTTCCACGCCCATCCCGGGCGCACGGCCCTGTCCTGGCCGGAGTTCAGCGCCGCCTACGACCGTCTGGACTGGCACTCCGACGGCATGGCCGCCCTCGTCGCCGCGGCCGTGCCCGACCCGGCGGACCGGCTGGACCTCGCGGCCCTGGACCGTCCCCTGGACGGTCTCGTCTTCCCCGATGCGGACGCCTTCCAGGACCATCTGCGCGACCACATCGCGCGGGACGTCGCCCGCCGTGAGGACCCGCAGTTCAGCGCCGACCTCGGGGCGTTCCTCGCGCTGCTCTCCGTGTACGGCGTGCTGCCCCGCCTGGTCGCCGCGGGCCGGCTGACCGCACGCTCCGTCGCCGAGGACCTCGACGGCTGGTGGCACGGCTTCTTCGGCTTCCTCGCCTCCGGTCCGCCCGGGTTCCGCCTGCGCCGGCTGCTGGCGCTGTCCCGGGCCGGGGTCGTCCGCTTCACCGGGGCGGACCTCCGCATCGGCACGGACGAGGCCACCGGCACGTTCACCGCGACCAGTCCCACCGTCCCCGGCCACACCGTCCGCGCCACCGCCCTGATCGAGGCCTAC
Organism: Streptomyces sp. NPDC006134; assembly: GCF_040628835.1. Taxonomy (NCBI): domain Bacteria; kingdom Bacillati; phylum Actinomycetota; class Actinomycetes; order Kitasatosporales; family Streptomycetaceae; genus Streptomyces; species Streptomyces sp. NPDC006134. Next base: position 18,107 of record NZ_JBEXTV010000034.1, read on the forward strand.
GTCCCGGCCCCCTCCCTCGACCGCACGGAGGACCCTCTCCTGCGGCGCCTGCACCGGGCAGGCGCGCTCACCGAGGAGGTCGTCGCCGACGCCGCCCACACCCACCGCACCGGTCTGCTCGCCGTCTCCCCCGCCGACGGACGCGTCCTCGACCCGTCGCTCGGCGGCCCCCACCCCCGCCGTATCGCCCTCGGCGCCCCCACCAGCAGCCGGGCCGTCGCCGCCTTCGCCCGCCCCCGCACCGACGCCCCGGCCTTCCGCCAGAACGACGCGGTGGCCCGCGCCCTGCTGCGGGAACTGGCCGCGGCGGACCGGACGTCCGCTCCGGCCGGCGGCACCGGCCCGTCCGTCCCCGGGGCGCGGCGCGCGGCGTCACCGCCCGCCGCCGTGCCGGCTCCGTGATGTCCGGCACCCCGCGTACGGGGCAGGGAGACCAGCGGTCGAGGTGGTGCCGGTGAGCGTCTGTCCGGCACCCCGCGCACGGGCCGGGGCCCGTGCCGGGTGTCACCGCCGGCGGCTGTCCCGCGGTGCCGGCCGGGCGCGGGGCGTCCACCGGGAGAACCGCCGAAGACCGTACAGGAGCGGGACCTCCGGGTGAACCTGCTGGTGACCACCGTGCCGGGGACGACGGTGTGGCTGCCGACGGTGGGCAGCTCGGCGGCCCGGCACTCGGCCACCGCGAAGGCGTCCCCAAGCAGCCGGGGCAGCCCGGAGAGCCCGAACGGTTTCCACGGCACCGTCACGAACCGGTCGGCTACCGGGGTGGCGAAGGTCTCGGCGGCGTCCCGGGCTCAGGCGTGCAGCAGGTCCACCGCGAAACCGCCACCTGCGCGCGGCTGTTCTGGCTGATGTGCACCCCGGCCGACAAGAACAAGACGTACTGCATGCCGCCCGCCCGCGACATGACCGCGCCGCAAGCACGGCTCCTGCCGGCCTGCCTGCGGCAGGACGAGGCCGGCCGCCGGCCGGCACGTGCCCCGGCGCGATCACCACGCGCGTCCGGCTCCACGAGGCCCCGAGGGAGGCGGCTGCCGTCGCACTCGCCGTCATGCTCCCGTACCTGTACGCCGGGTGGTCGATCCCGCTGTACGGCGCGGGCCGGGAGCTGGTGCGGCGCGGGGAGTGGACCGCGCGGCGGCTCCGCCTGGCGTGCGGGGACGGCGGCGAGACCCTCGTCAACGGCATCCGCGGCAGCCGCACGGCCTGAGCCCGGACCTCGCCGGGGACGCCGGCGGCCCGCCCCGCTCCGGGACGACGGGCGGCCGTACCCGTACCAGTCGCTCAGCGACCTGTACACGGGGGTCCGGGCGGGCATCGCCACGGTGCCCGCCCTCTTCCCGGCGCGGAGGCGGCCGGCCGCCGGGCGAAGGCCATCGGTGCGGGACGGATCCATTATCCCGGTGCGCGAAGGCCCCTGTCACCGTTCTCCGGGATGATCTTGGATCCGGTTCGCGCCTTTAGTGTTGACGCCCGGTGGCTCAACGCACGTATGGACCAGGGAGTCGAGAGTGACGCATGACGACGTCGCCGCGCTGGCGGCGGAACTCGTGGACATGGCCGCGGCCGATCACCGGTGCGCGGTCCACGCGAACAGCGACGATCCCGCCGAGCAGTTGGCGTGGCGCCGGCTGACCGCACGGCACGGTGACCGGCTCGGCGAGATCATGGAGGAGTACGGCTGGCCGACGGCGGACCTGGTCGGCGAGGAGGCCGCGCGTGCGGCATGGCTCATCGCCCAGCACGCCGACCGGCAGCTCGACGTCCAGCGACGCGCCCTCCATCTGATGCAGCAGGCGGTGTCCGCGGGCACGGCCGACCCACGCGCGCTGGCCTTCCTGCGTGACCGCACGCTGGTCAACGAGGGCCGCAAGCAGGTCTACGGCACACAGATCGCCGGCGTGAAGGACGGGGCGCCCGTTCCGTGGCCCTGCGAAGAGCCGGAGCGCGTGGACGCCTTGCGCGCGGAGGTCGGCATCGAGCCCTTCGACGAGTACGTCGCCAAGTTCTCGACGACCTGACGCCCCGGCCCGGCGGTCGTTCCGCTGCCGGGTCCGCCGGTGCCGGTTCGGGTCCGGCCGGCCGGGACCGCAGTTTGGCGACGCGTTCCTTGGAAACACGTCCGGCGAACCGACAGCAAGGAGAAACTCTGCCATGGGCATCATCGCTTGGATAGTGATCGGTCTGCTCGCCGGGGCCATCGCCAAGGCCCTCATGCCGGGTAAGGACCCGGGCGGAATCATCGTCACCATGCTCATCGGTATCGCCGGAGGTCTCCTCGGCGGCTTCCTCGGCAAGGTGATCTTCGGAGTCGACTCGATCGACGGCTTCTTCGATCTGTCCACCTGGATCGCGGCCATCGTCGGGTCCGTCATCCTCCTGGCCCTGTACCGGCTGGTCACCGGCCGCCGCCACGGACACGGTCACCGGCGCGGGCACGCCCACGCATGACCGGCCGGAGCAGCCGGCGCGGCCGGGTGCGCGGCACCGTGAAGTGAACGAGACCTGCGTGTGCCCCCGCCTTCGGGCGGGGGCACACGCAGGTCTCGGCGCTGAACGCCTTCCGCCCTTCTCCCGTCGGCCGGCCGACCATGCCGTTCGGGCTCGACCGAGCGAAGGGCGGGGAGCATCCCCGCGACGTGGGCGGCCGTCCCCCCGCCGACGCGGGTCGTGACCGGCGGGTCGGCGCTGCTCGGCGGGCGGGCGCGGCGGGCGTGCGGATTCCGGCCGGCGGCCGGTCACGGGCGAGGTGCGGGCGCGTCGTCCCGGGCCGTCGCCGCCGGCGTTCCCGCCCCGTAGCCGCTGAGGCATGGCGCGCGGGTCCGATGCCTGTGCCGGGATCCACGAGTCGCGCTCGGGTCGTACCCCGTTCGCCGGCCCCGGGACGTCCTCGCGGATCCGGGCACGCCAGGTGAAGTGGTGCCCCGTGGAACACGGTTGCGGACGGCGCACGGGAGCGGGGACCGGTCCGGCGGCCCCGCCGGCGGGGAACCGGTCCGCACGAGGCGCGTCCGCGCCGGAACCCGCCCTTCCGCCCCGCCCCCGGATGCCAAGAATGGTCCCCTCCCCAGCCACCCAAGTGGTATGGACCGTGACGTGCCCGGTTTGGTGAAGTCCCTCGTAGGAAATTCCGCCCGCCGCGGTCATGGCGGGCACAGGGGGAAAGGCTCTCTTCGGTGTCCTTGTTGTCAGTACCGCGTACGACCGGGCGTGGGGAAACCCAGCAAGCCGGGGGTCTCAGGGTCCGGGTGGAGTCCACCGCCCACGGTCCCAGCAACCCCCTGCACGTCTACGAGGCGTTGTCCCGCACCCGCCCGCAGGGCGACGTGTACCTGCTGGAGAGCCTGGACGGGCCGGAGCAGGACCGGCTCTCGGCCGCCGTCGGCTGGGGCCTTCTGGCGGAAGTGCGCGTCTACGCCGACCGGGTGGAGCTCACCGCGGGTCCGGAACTCACCGACGTCCTCACCGGCGCCCTGGCGGCCGGCCCGGGGCGCCCCGCGGCCGACGGGTCCGGTACCCGGGTGTGGGACGTGACCGGACCGGACGAGGTCTGGCGGTTCCTGCGCCGGGTGCAGGGCGCCTTCGACGTGGACACCGACGTGCCCGCCGACACCTTCGCCTTCGGCTTCCTCACCACGCTGTCCTACGAGGCCGCGTGGAGCATGGAGCGGTTGCCGCAGAGCCAGGACGAGGCCGGCCTGCCGCGCTGCACCCTCGGCCTCTTCCGGGAGACCCTCTGGTACGACGTGCCCGCCGGCACGGTCCGGCACCTCGCCGCACGGTCCGCCGCATGGCGGCCGGACACCGGCAGGCCCCTGGCGGACGTCCTCGCCGAGGCCGCGGCCGCACCCGCCGGTGAGGCGGATGTGCCCCCGGCGCCGGTACCGCGGTCCGTGCGCGACACCGTGGACGAGGAGACCTTCGCCAAGCGGGTGGACCGCTGCCTGCGCCACATCCGGGTCGGCGACAGCTACCAGATCCAGATCGGCCACCGCATCGACGTCGAGACCGACCTGACGCCCGGTCAGGTCTACCGCAGACTGCGCCACCGCAACCCCTCCCCGTACATGTACCTGGTGCCGTGGGCCGGCCGCACCGTGATCGGGGCGAGCCCCGAGCTGTTCGTCCGGATCGAGAACGACACCCTCTCCATGCGCCCGATCGCGGGCACCGCGCCGCGCGCCGCCGACCCGGCCGAGGACGCCCGGCGCGTCGCCGGGCTGCGGGCCAGCGTCAAGGAGCAGGCGGAGCACGTCATGCTCGTCGACCTGTGCCGCAACGACATCGGACGGGTCTGCGTGCCCGGCACGCTCGACGTCACCTCGATGATGGAGGTGGAGCCGTTCGCCTACGTGCACCACCTGGTGTCGACCGTGACCGGACGGATCACCGGTGCCACGGACGTCTGGTCGGCCGTCTGTGCCACCTTCCCGGCGGGCACCATGACCGGCGCGCCCAAGCTGCGCGCCATGGAGATCATCAACGAGATCGAGGACGACACCCGGGGCATCTACGCCGGAGCGCTCGGAGTCGTCGACGTGCGCGGCTTCGCGATGCTCGCCCTGTGCATCCGCACCGCCGTCCACGACGGCCGGCGCTACTCCACCCAGGCGTCGGCCGGTATCGTCGCCGACTCCACCCCCGCCGGGGAATGGCGGGAGACCCTGGCCAAGATGAGCGCCACCTACTGGGCGTTGACCGGTGAGGAACTGCTGCCGTGAAAATCCTGCTCGTCGACGCCTACGACAGCTTCAGCCACATCATCGACCAGTACCTGCTGATGCTCGGCGCGCAGACCGAGGTGGTCCGCTCGCGGACCCGCTCGGTCGAGGAGCTCCGGGCGACCGCGCCCGACGCCGTGGTGCTCGGCCCGGGCCCCGGCCACCCGGCCGACTCCGGGCACGTGGAACTGGTGCACGCCTTCGCGGGCAGAGTGCCCCTGCTCGGCGTGTGCCTGGGCCACCAGGCGATCGGCCTGGCCTACGGCGGGAGGATCGCCGTCGCGCAGAACCTGATGCACGGCAAGACCAGCCCGGTGACGCACGACGGGGCGGGAGTCTTCACCGGGGTGGCGGCACCGCTGACGGTGACCCGCTACCACTCGCTGATCGTCACCGACCCGCCGCCGGCGGACCTGCTGGTGTCGGCGACCTCGCTCGACGACGGCTACGTCATGGGGCTGCGGCACCGCACCCTGCCGGTCGAGGGGGTGCAGTTCCATCCCGAGAGTGTGATGACCGAGGACGGGCTGCGGCTCTTCGGCAACTTCCTGGACCAGGCACGCACCACGGCGGTCCACTGACCGCCGGCACCGCACACGGCAGTATCCACGGGGGGAAACGGAAGTGAGCACGACCAGGGGAACACCGCCGCCGGTGGCCGTCGTCACCGGCGGCGCGGGAGGCATAGGACGCGCGGTCACGGCCGCGCTGGCCGGCGCGGGGCACCGGGTGGTGTCCGTGGACCGGACCGCCGAGGCCGATCCCACGGCCCACGCGGCGCTCGTCGCCGACCTCGGCGACCCGGAGGCGGTCGCCGCGCTCTTCCGGCGGATCGAGGAGACGTACGGGCTGCCCGGCACGCTGGTCAACAACGCCGGAATCTACGAGGCCAGGGACTTCCTGGACTACACGCCGGAGCACTACCGGCGCGTCCTCGACGTCAACGTCGGCGCCGCCTTCTTCGCCACGCAGGCGCTGGCCCGCGCGCTGATCGCGGCCGGCCGCCCCGGCAGCGTGGTCAACGTCGCCTCCATCAGCGGCCAGTCGGGCAGCCCCGACACGGCCTACGGAACCTCCAAGGGCGCGCTGATCGCGCTGACCCGCAGTCTCGGCCGGTCCCTCGCTCCGCACGGCATCCGCGTCAACGCCGTGGCGCCCGGCCTGGTCGACACCCCGATGGCCGCCCGCGTGCCCGCCGAGCGCGCCGCGGAGTACCGTGCCCGCATCCCGCTGGGCAGATTCGGCGCCGTCGGCGAGGTGGCCTCCGCGATCCGCTACCTGGCCGGCGCGGACGCCGGTTACGTCACCGCGAGCGTCCTGGACGTCAACGGCGGACTGCGCTGAGCGTCCGTCCCTGAGCGCACGGCGCCGGACACCGTTGTCCGGCCCTGAGCACACAGCACCGGACACCGTTGTCCGGCCCTGAGCGCACAACACCGGACACCGTTGTCCGGCCGCGGCGCTCCCGTCATCCCGCACACGGCTCGCACCGCCCCGCGGCACGTCCGCGCCGGGAACCCGCCGAGCCGCCCATCACCAATGCCGCCGGGCCGTCCGCCGGGAAAGCCCTCCCGCCGTACACGGCCGTACACGGCCGCCGCGCGGCCCCGCACCCGGCCCGGCCGCCCCTCGTCTCCACGGCACGTGCGTGAAGCGACAGAAAGGACCCCTGCCCATGTGGCTGCCCACCCAGGGCCCCGCAGCCGAGTTCACCACTCGCTACCTCGCCCTCCACCAGGCCTTCTACGCCCGCACCCTCACCCAGCGGGAACTCGACGACTGGCGCTCCCGCCAGCTGCGCACCGTCCTGGCCCAGGTCCTGGACGGATCGCCCTTCTACGCCCGCCACCTGAGCGGAGTGGACCTGGACGCCGTGACCCCGGCGACCCTGGCCCGCCTGCCCTTCACCACCAAGGCCCATCTGCGCAGCGAGATGCTCGACGTGCTCAGCCGCCCGCTGGCCGAGGCGGTCTTCTTCTACGAGACCACCGGCACCACCGGTCCCGCCACCCCCTGCCCCCGCGACGGCCGCGAGGTCGTCGCGAGCAACGCCCACGTCACCGAGTCCTGGGCGTCGATCTTCCGGCACCACTTCGGCGACCACCGGCCGCGCATCGGGCTGATGGGGCCCACCGAGGTCCACTCCTTCGGCGACACCCTCGGCGACGTCGCCCGCAACACCGGTTCGATGAACGCCAAGATATGGCCCTACTCCCCCGTGATCGGTTTCCCCAAGGCCCTCCAGCTGATGAGGGATCTCGAACTGGAGGTCGTCTGCTGCACGCCCGGGGTCGCGCTGACCCTGGCCAAGGCCGCCGAGCACTACGGCTACGACCTGCGCCGCGACTTCGCGCTCAAGCTGCTCTTCGTGACCGGCGAGATGTGCACCCCCGCGCTGGCCCGCAATCTGGAGTCCGTGTGGGGAGCCGACGTCTACAACATCCTCTACGGCTCCCAGGAGGCGTTCGTCATCGCGACGGCCTGCCGGAACAAGCGGATGCACCTGTCCCAGACGAACTACCTCGTCGAGGTCGTGGATCCGGAGACCGGCGACTCCCACGGCCCGCACGGCAGCGGCGAACTGACCGTGACCATGCTGGTGGACGGGGTCAAGCCGCTCGTGCGGTACCGCACCGGCGACGCCGTCGTCGTCGAACCCTCCGACTGCGGCTGCGAGATGCCCGGCGACGTCGTACGCGTCGTCGGCCGCACCCTGGACCGGCTGGAGCTGGGAGGCCGGCTGTTCACCGCGGGACAGGTCGAGACCGCCGTGCTGACCGGGGTGACCGGCTCCGCCGGGTACCAGGTCGTCATCGACCGGGACGACGACGGGCGCGACCGGCTCACCGTCCGCCTCGAACTGCTCGAGGACCTGGTGGAGGACCCGGCCGCGCTCGCCGCCCAGGTTCGCGAGCGGGCCGCCGAGGCGCTCGGGGTACCGGTGAGGACCGAACTCAGCGACGGCCTCGACCCGATCGTCAGCACGGGCGCCTTCGTCAGCTGGAAGGCCGCCCGGATCGTCGACCGGCGCACCGCGCCCGACCACGAGACCGAGGTCGCCCGGAAGATGGCGGCACACCGCGGCTATGAGCGCTGACACCGCACGGCGGCTCGCCGAGGAGTACGGCGCGCGCTGGAACAGCCTGACCGAGCGCTGGTCCCGCCGGCCCGGCAGCACCCTGGGCACGCTCGGCCCGTCCGGCACCTCCAGCCACCTCGCCGCGGGCCCGCTCGTGGAGCGCCACGGCCTGCGCGTCCAGCTCTTCGACACCTTCGACGACGTCCTGGCGGCGCTGGTCGGCCGGAAGGTCGAGTACGCGCTCGTCCCCAGCGCCTACCAGGGCCTGACCCGGTTCCACTGGCACCGCGACCTGCGGCTGGTGGCGTTCTTCCCGCAGGCGACCCCCGAGTACGGGATCGCGGCCCCGCCGGACACCGCGCCGCCGCAGGGCGGCGGGCCGGTCAGCGTGGCGGCCATGTGGGAGGTCCGGCGGATCTACGCCGAGGTCGTGCCCGCCGCGCTGAGCGAGCGGGAGGTCCGCTGGATCGACGCCGACTCCACTCAGCACGCCGCCGAGATCCTGGCCGCGGGCGGCGCCGACCTGGCCGTCACCAACGCGCCGGGCGTCCGCGCCCACGGCCTGAGCTGGGTCGCCCGCAGGCCCGGCGCCGAAATCGTCTGGACGGTCTTCGGCCACGCCGAACCGTCCTTCCGGTGAAGCACCGAAGAAGGAACGGAAGGTTCATCCATGCCCCGCAAGACACTGCTGCACCGCGCCACCGTCCAGGAGGGACTGGGCAAGGCGTCGGTGCCCCGCCGCAGCGTGCTGATCGACGGCGACCGCATCGAGGCGGTGCTGCCCGAGGACCTCGCCCCGCTGCACTCACCCGACGTGGACGTCGTCGACCTCGACGGCCGCACCGTGATGCCCGGCATGACGCTCGGGCACACGCACATCGCCTACCTGGACGTCCTCGACGGACGGGAGATGCTGTTCAAGTACTCCGTGCCCGAGGTCACCCTCGGCGCCGCCGAGAACGCCACGCGCCTGCTCTCCCTCGGCTACACGGCCTTCGTGGGCGCCGGCTCGGTCGCCGGCATCGACATGGCACTGCGCAAGGCCGTCGACTCCGGCCGGCTGCGCGGCCCCCGGATCACCCCGTGCAGCCGGGACCTGATGGTGTCCGGGCCGCCCGAGCGGCGCAACCCGGAGGTGAAGAAGCGCATCCCGACCGACCTGATGCGGCTCGCCGACACCCCCGAGGAGATGGCCGAGTACGTGGCCACGGAGATCGCCCAGGGTGCCGAGATCGTCAAGGTCTTCTCCTCGGGCGACGACACCTTCCCCAACGGGCGCTCCCACGAACTGCTGTTCACCCCGGAGGAGCTGAAGATCGCCAGCCGCACCGCGCACGAGCACGGCGCCCGCATCCGCGCCCACTCGCGCGGTCTGGCCGGCATCCGCAACGCCATCGCCGCCGACGTCGACGTGATCGACCACGCCACGTACGCGGACGACGCGGCGCTGGAGGCCATCGCCGAGCGCGGCATCTTCGTCGTACCGAGCCTGTTCCAGCCGCACAAGCTGCTGACCACCGGGACCCGGCACGGCAAGACCACCGACTACCTGGAGTCCCTGGAGTTCCAGGCGGAGATCGACAACACCCTGCGGATCCTGCCGCTGATGGTCGAGATGGGCATTCCGGTCGTGGCGGGCGACGACTTCGGTTTCGCGTGGACCCCGCACGGCACCTACGCGGAGGAGCTGGAGCTGTACGTGACCATGGCGGGCATCCCCGCCCCCACGGTGCTCACCTGGGCCACCGCCAACGGCGCGCGCCTGGCGGGCCGGGGGGACGACGCGGGCACCGTCCAGGCCGGCCGTCTGGCGGACCTCGTCATCACCGGCGACGACCCGGCCGAGGACATCACGGTGCTCAGCCGGCCGGGCGGCATCGAGGCGGTCCTGCTCGGCGGCGACACCGTCGCGGGCAGCCTCGACGCCTGCCGCGCCCCGGCGGAAGCGGTCCGGTGACCGGCGCCCGGAACCGGCTGCCCGTCCTGCCGCTGCTCGCCGTCGGAGCCTTCGCCATCGGCACGGACACCTTCGTGGTCGCCGGCGTGCTCCCGGAGGTCGCCGGCGACCTGCGGGTCAGCCCCGCCGACGCCGGCTGGATCAGCACCCTGTTCGCCCTCGCCTACGCCGTCTTCGCGCCGGTGCTCGGCGCGTTCACCGGCGCCTGGGAGCGGCGCGCCGTCCTCGTGGTGTCCCTGACCGGCTTCGCCGTGGGCAACGCCGCCTCCGCCCTGGCCCCCGGCCTCGGCTGGCTGCTGGCCGCCCGGGTGTTCACCGCCGCCTGCGCCGCGCTCTACGTTCCCGCGGCCTCCGCCTCCGCCGGCGCGCTGTCGGCACCCGAACAGCGGGGGAAGGCCCTCGCGGTCGTCCTCGGCGGGCTGTCCGCCGCGACCGTCGCCGGTGTGCCCTTCGGTACCTGGGTCGCCGCCGACCTGGGCTGGCGCTCCACGTTCTGGCTGCTCGCCGGGCTGGGCGTGCTGTGCGCGGCCGCCGTGGCCGCGGGCCTGCCCCAGGTGCGGCTGCCCGCGGCCCCGGGTCTGGCCGCGCGGCTCGCCCCGGTGCGGGACCCGCGCGTGCTGCTCACGGTGGGCACCACGCTGCTGTTCATGACCGGCGGTTACCTGGCGCTGACCTACATCGGGCTGGTCCTCGGTCCCGTCACCGACGGCGACGGTTCGGCCCTCGCCCTGCTCCTGCTGGCGTTCGGCGTCACCGCCGTCGCGGGCACGGCGCTGGGCGGCCGCGCCACGGACCGGTACGGCGCGGGCCCCGTGCTCGCCGTCTCCGTCGCCGGACTCGCCGCGGTCCTTCTCACCCTGCCGCTGACCCGTACCACGGGCGTCGGCGCCGTCGTGGCGATGGCGCTGTGGGGGCTGACCGCGATGGCGACCCAGCCGCCCCAGCAGCACCGCCTGTTCGGCATCGCGCCGACGTCCGGACCGCTGCTGCTGTCGCTGAACTCCTCGGCCACCTTCCTCGGCATCTCGCTGGGCGGCTTCCTCGGCGGGCAGGTGGTGCGCACCGGCGGCACCGGCGGGCCGGACGCCCTCGGGGTGGCCGGCGGCTGCCTGGCCGCGCTCTCCCTGGTGACCGCCTTCGCCGTGGCCCGCGTCCGGACCCCCGAGGAGCCGGTGCTCGTCGCCGACACCCGCTGACCCGCCGACACGCTGGGGGACACCTTGCAGGAACAACGACCCGTCGTCCTGGGCATATGCGGCTCCGAGCGGGCCGGCGGGAACACCGATCTGGCACTGGAGCACGCGGCCGGGCTGGTGGAGTCCCGGGGCGCCGCGTTCCGGACGATCCACCTGCGCGACCACCGCATCTCACCGTGCAGCCCGTGCGGTGACTGCAACTACCGCGACGACCCGTGCGCGCTGCCCGACGCGATGCCGCGGATCGTCGAGGAGATGAAGCGCGCCGACGGCATCATCTACGCGACCCCCGTGCACGGCTTCGGTCTCGCCCACCTCATGCAGATCTTCATCGAGCGGGCGGGGGTCGGGTTCCTGCGCTTCGACCGGCCGCTCGCCAACAAGGTGGGCGGGATCATCGTCACGGGCCGCCGCTACAGCGAGGGTTCCGTGCACAACCAGCTCGTGGACAACCTGCTGCTGAACCGGATGATCCTGGTCGGCAGCGGCTTCCCCGCGCTGCTGCGCAACACCGCCCGGGCGCCCGGACTGGCCGACGCGGAGGGCCTGGAGGCGGTGGAACGGATGGTGGAGCGGATGCTCGACATGATCCTGCTGCTGCGGCGCCACGAGGACGTCACCGGGGAACCCGTGCTGCCGCCGCACGACCGCAACGAACGCGCCGGGCGGGTGCGTACCCACTGAGGGGCCGGCACCGTCCGCTTCGTGAGAGTGGTACGGGTCCCCCGGCCGTCAGTGGCCTTGGGACGCGGCCGACCCGCCTGCTGGAATCACCGACCGGAACACGCACGGCAAGGAAAAACAGGAGAACGCCTTGAACATGCCGGCCTTGAGCGCGGGCACCAAACCGTCCGGAGCGGAGGACCTCACCCGCTTCGCCGCCGTCGCCGCAGCGGTCGACCCCGCTGCCCTCACCGACCGGCTCGCCCGGCGGCGCCGAGAGCTCGCGGAGGACCCCGGGGACGCCTACGACCGCGCGGCGCGGGTCGCGCAGGTCTATGCCCGGTGGTTCGGCGCGCACGGCCTCACCTGTCCTCTGCCGGGCCAGATCGCCTCGGCCCGCCGCAAGGGCCTGCCCGCGATCGGCCCCGCCGTCGACGCCCTGCTGTACGGCGAGCTGACCACGGGTGTGCTGATGGGGGTCCAGGACGCCGACGCCGTCGACGGCGGACTGCACTTCGACTGGGCCGCGCAGGGCGAGACCTTCGCGGGGTTCCGCTCCACCGTCGTCTGCTCCCAGGACGAGCCCGTGGTCCGCGACGGCACCGCCATCGTCGCCTCGGTGCTGCGGGGCCCCGACCGCCGCACCAGCGTCACCGGCTCCTCCCGCCACCTGGTGTTCACCGTCTACGACGCGCCCGGGCTGGACGCCGAGGACTTCGAGGCCGGGGTGCGGGTCCTGACCGGCCTCCTCCGGGAAGCCGGATCGGTCCCCGAAGTACAGGAGGTGGCACTGTGAACACACCGGCCGGCCGCACGGCGTCCTCACCCTGCCCGGACCCGTCCCGCGGTCCCCTGCCCAGCAGGCATCAGCGCCGCATCCTCGTCTGCGCCGGGCCCTCCCCCACCGGACGGTCCGGCCTGCACCGGGCCACGGCCCGCTGGCAGCGCCAGTACATCGGCGGGGTCTTCGTCCGGGTCCCCGCGACCACCGCGGAACAGCACCGTGTCGTCGCCGAGTTCACCGCCGCCGGCTGCTCGCCGCAGACCACGCACTTCTACCGCCCCGCCGACCTGACGGCCCTGCGCCCGCTGGCCCACCGGATCGCCGCCCTGCCCGCCGGGAGCACCGGCGACCCGGTCGCCACCGCCGAGCTGCTCGTCCTGGGCGCGACCGACGTCGTCGGCCCGTACCCGGCGCGGGATCTGGCGGCGGCGCGTGCCGTGGCCGGATTCGTCAACGTCCGCCTCGGCGAGGACTGGCTGGTCCGGCCCGAGGCGACCCCGGTCCCGGTGACGGCCCGGCCGGCCGGTGAGCAGGCCCACCGGGCCCTCGCGCCGGACGAGCTGGACGACCACTTCGCCGACACGGCGCGGGCGCTGGCGGCCGAGGCCGAAAGCCGCCTGGAGATACTCGACCGGCTGCCGTACGACGCCGACGCCGACGCCGGGCCCTACGCGGTCGCCGGTCCGTGCCGCGGGTGAGCGCGGCGACCGTACCCGTCACGGGCCCGGAAAGATCCGTCCGACCGTACCCGTCATCGACCCGAACCGGGGACCCGGCCGACCGAGCCGACCACAGGATCCAGTGATACGGACAGGGGCGCCCCCGGGGCGCCCGGGGGGACTTCTGCCATGCGCACCACCGCCATACTGCGTGCCGTACTCGACTTCGACATAGCGCACTACATCGACCACGCGCGCGGCGTGGGCCGCGACCGGCTCGACCCCGCGCTGCGGGCCTGGATGGCCGAGGCATACGAGGACGTGACCCTTGTCCTCGCACTCGACGGGGACCGGCTCGGCAGCCAGGAGCGCGCGGTGCTGCGCCTGGCCGAACTCGTCTTCCAGGCGGAGTGGAAACTCGCCCTCCCCGAGGGGGAGAGCCCCCAGCAGGTGGAGGCCCGGGGCGGCGGGCCGCTGGACCGGCGCGGCAAGCGCTACCAGCCCTACGGCAACGTCCGGCTGCTCAACCACGTGCTCGGCACCCGCCGGCACGCCCCGGACAGCGCCGTGGAGCGCGCCTGCTGGCAGGCGGTGCGGGCCATCGCGTCCGGCTGGCGGGCCTACGAGCAGCGCACCCTGGACGGCACCGAGACGTGGGCGCAGGACGCCCTGCCCGATCCGGCGCAGCTGGCCGAGCGCGTCGAACGGCTCGGCTCGCTGGTGTCGCTGACCGCCGGCCACGCGCCGGCGCTGCGGCCCGCCTCGGCCACCCCGCCCCGCCACTGGCACGACTACCTGCCGCCCCACGGGAGCGCGGACGTCCTGGAGCACCTGACCGTACTGCCGCAGACCACCCAGCACGACGAGGTCACCTTCCTGCGCGTGATCCACCTCGTCGAAGCCACCACCTGGGGCGTGCTGGCCCGGGTGATGTCCGCGGCCGAGTGGCTGCGCGCCACACGGTGGGAGTACGCGGCCGAGTGCCTCGACCGGGCCGCGGCCCTGGCCGCCGCGCAGACGCAGGCCCTGCTCACGATGCGCCGGACCATGCCCGTGGAGCACTTCCACGGCTTCCGGGCCGCGACCGGCGACGCCAGCGCCGTCCAGGCATTTCCCACCCAGCTGCTCCACATCCACCTGCTGGGCGTCCACCCCGAAAAGGTCGAGGCCCTGCACGAGGCCACCGAGAACGCCTACGTCCTGCTGCACCAGAACCCGGACTTCGAGCCGCTGCGGGATCTGCTGCACCGGGTGCCCGGCGAGGCGGCGGGCCGGCGGGTGCTGGACGCCGCCCACCGCCTCGACCAGGAGCTCTACGCCTGGCGGAAGATCCACTACGGGGTGGCCGTGCGCTACCTGCCGCAGCAGGCCACCGGCTCGGGCGGCACCGCGGGCGCCCCCTACCTGCGCAGCTTCTACCAGGACCGCCTGTTCGACGCCGACCGCACCCTGCTGCCGCAGCACCGCAGCGCCCCGACGGCCGCGCCCAGCGCCTGGGTCCGGGCCCGCCCGGCCCTGTCCCCGTTCAATTGAGTTCGATTGAGTCCGATCGAATCGGCCGAGTCCGACCGACCGGGAGGCCACCCGTGCTCAGGAGGCCCGGCAGGCTCCGCCGTGCTGCTGTTCGTAGGCCTGCCCGATCCTGCTGATCGCCTCCTCGATGCCCGACCGGCCCAGGGCCGTGTACCCCAGTACCAGCCCGGGCCGGGCGGTGTGCGGCCGGTCGTGGAAGATCCGGCCGCCCTTGATCAGGACGGACAGCCGCAGCGCACGCTCCACCAGCGCCTCCTCGTCGACGTCCTCCGGCAGTACCGCGTACGCGTGCAGCCCGGCGACCGGGCCGACCAGGGTGGCGGCGGGCAGACAGCGCTCCACGGCACGCATCAACGCGCCGTGCTGCGCGCGGTAACGGGTCCGCATCCTGCGCAGGTGCGCGTCCAGCATCCCGCTGCTCAGGAAGTCCGCGAACGCCAGCTGCATCAGGCCGTCGCAGCCCAGGTCCCGGCGCACCCGCACCCGTTCCATCAGCGCGGTCAGCCGTGGCGGCAGCACCATCCAGCCCAGCCGCAGCCCCGGCGCGAGGAGTTTGCTCGCCGTCCCCGCGTAGATGACCCGGTCCGGTCCGGTCGGCTGCAGCGCGAGGTGCCGGCCCCGCTGTTCCAGCCACAGCCCGCCGTCGTAGTCGTCCTCGATGATCCAGCCGCCGGTGTCCCGGGCCCAGCGCACCAGCTCCTCCCGGCGCTGCGACGACATGGGCACCCCCAGCGGGAACTGGTGCGAGGGCGTCACCAGGACGGCCCGCACCCCGCTCGCGTACAGCGGCTCGATCTCCAGCCCGTCCGGCCCCACCGGCACCGCCACCGTCCGGACGCCGTTCTCCTCGATGAACTGCCGTTGCCGGTCGTGACTGGGGTCCTCCACCGCGAGCCGGTCGATCTCCAGTTCGCGCAGCGCGGCGCAGACGAGTCCCAGGGCGTGCGCGAACCCGCCGGTCACCATGGTGTCGTCGGGACTGCCGAGTACTCCCCGCACCCGCCCGAGATAGGAGACCAGCTCGGTGCGCAGCCGGTCGACGCCGAGCAGCGGCGGATAGCCGAGTCCCTGCCAGCGGGCCGACTCCACCGCCCGCTGGTAGGAGGCGGTCCACTCGCGGTGGGGGAACGTCGCCGGGTTCGGCGTGCCCGGCAGCAGGTTGAAGCGCACCCGCGGGATCGCCCGGTCGACCAGTACCACGGGCTTCCTGATCCGGGTGTCCGCGTGCGCCGCCACCCTGGTCCCCGAGCCGCGCACCGACTCCAGCAGCCCCTCACCGGTGAGTTTCTCGTAGGCCTCCACCACCACGCTGCGCGAGACCCGCAGGTCCTTCGCCAGCTGACGGCTGGACGGCAGCCTGGTGCCCGGGGTCAGCAGCCCTCGTTCCACCTGCTGCCGCAGCTGGTCGGCGATCTGCGCACCGAGCGGCACCGGACCGTCCCGCACCACTTCGAGCATGACGTGCCACGTCATATCCTCCCCCTTGTCCCGCTGTTCCGCAGTCCTCGCGCGCCGCCAATGTACAAGCGGTTCCGGATTGGTCCGGTGCCGGACTTCTCAACTGGTCTGGTGCCCCTTCTCCCGGCTCGGAAGACTACGGGCCGTGACAGTCCGCGAAACCACGAGAACCTGGCCGGACCTGCTCGGCGCGCTGCTGGAGGGGCACGACCTGGAGTCGTCCGACACCGCCTGGGCGATGGAACAGGTGATGACCGGGGCCGCCACCTCCGTCCAGCTGGCGGGGCTCCTCGTCGCCCTGCGCGCCAAGGGCGAGACGGCCGCCGAGGTGCTCGGCCTGACCGAGGCCATGCGCGCCCTCGCCCTGCCCGTCGACATACCCGGCCACACCGTCGACGTGGTGGGGACCGGCGGCGACCGGGCCGGCACGGTCAACATCTCCACCATGGCCGCCGTCGTGGCCGCCGCGGCCGGGGCACGGGTCGTCAAGCACGGCAACCGGGCCGCCTCCTCCGCCTCCGGCTCCGCCGACGTCCTGGAAGCGCTCGGCGTCCGGCTGGACCTGACGCCCGATCAGGTCGCCCAGGTCGGCACCGAACTCGGCATCACCTTCTGCTTCGCCCAGCAGTTCCACCCCGCGCTGCGGCACGCCGCGCCGGCCCGGCGTGAACTGGGCGTCCCCACGGTGCTCAACCTGCTCGGTCCGCTGACCAACCCGGCCCGGCCGGCCGCCCTCGCCGTCGGCGTGGCCTTCCCCGACCGTGCCCCGCTGCTCGCCCGCGTCTTCGCGCGGCGCGGCGACAGCGCACTCGTCTTCCACGGCGAGGACGGACTCGACGAACTCACCGTCACCACCACCTCCCGCGTGTGGAGCGTGCACGGCGGCGAGGTGCGCGAAAGCGTCTTCGACCCGCGGGACGTCGGGATCGGCCTCGCCCCGGTCGACGCGCTGCGCGGCGGCGACGCCCGGCACAACGCGCAGGTCGCCCGCGCCGTGTTCGCCGGCCAGAGCGGCCCCGTCCGGGACGTGGTGCTGCTCTCGGCTGCCGCGGCGCTCACGGCACTCGCCGCCGTGACCGACCCGGAGGTGGCCCGCCGTCCCCTGGCCGAGCGGATCGCAGGAGAGCTGGACCGGGCGGCCACGGCCATCGACTCCGGGGCGGCCACCGACCTGATCGGCCGCTGGGCCGAGATCTCCGCCAAGCTGGCGGCGGCCTGACCGCACGGCCGCCACCGGCCCGCCGCCCCTTCCGGCCCGCAGCCCCACCCACCGAAAGGCGCCGCCGATGCCCTCCCTCTCCCTGCCTTCGCCCTCCGCCCCGCTGCTGGTCCTGATCAGCCCCATGGACCAGGAGACCCGCGGCCACCTGCTGGAGTCCGTGGCCCGCGAGTACCGGATCTGGCTGTTCTCCGACCGCGAGGCCGGCTGGGAGTCGCCGTTCATCACCGGCCACACCCGGGTGGACACACTGGACGCCGAGGCCATGATCCGCGCCGCCCGCCCCGTCAGCGCCGACGCGATCCTGTGCTGGGACGAGACCCGTATCCTGCCCGCCGCCCGGGTCGCCCGCGCCCTGGGTCTGCCCGGCCTGTCCCCGGAAGCGGTGCTGACGTGCCGGGACAAGCACCTGACCCGGCTCGCAGTCGCGAAGGCCGGCGGGCCGCAGGCCCGCTCCACCGCCGTGTCCACCCTGGGGGAGGCGTACGCGGCGGCGGCCGCGACGGGCTACCCCGTGGTGGTCAAGCCGCGCGCGCTGGTCGGCAGCACGGGGACCCGGATGGCCCGCACCCGTGAGGAACTCGCCGGGATCTTCCCCGAGATCCGCGGCACGACCATGTCCGAGGTCCGCGAGCGTTTCGAGCGGCCCGTCCTGATCGAGGAGTATCTCGACGGACCGGAGATCAGCGTCGACTCCCTGATCTGGGACGGCGAGGTCACCCCGCTCTTCGTCGCCCGCAAGGAGCTCAGCCCTCCGCCCAGTTTCGAGGAGGTCGGCCACAGCGTCGCGGCGGCCGACCCCCTGCTCACGGACGCGGCGCTGCTGCGCGCGCTGACCACGGTGCACGCGGCCGTCGGCATCACCCGCGGCTGGACCCACTCGGAGTGGCGCCTGACCGCCCGCGGCCCGGCCCTGATCGAGGTCAACGCGCGCAGCGGCGGCGACTTCATCTCCTACCTCGGCCTGCTCGCCACCGGCTGGGACGCCGGCTCCGCCGCCGCCCGCCTGGCCCTCGGGCAGCGCCCCCAGCCGGGCACCGCCCTGCACGGCGCCGCCGCCGTCCGCTTCCTGTACCCCGAGGTGGAGACCGTCGTCGGGCAGGTCACCATCGACCGGGACCGGCTGCCCGCCGGCATCGCCGTCGCCCGTGTCATGGCCCGGCCCGGCCATGTCCTGGAGCTGCCGCCCGCCTCGCACACCGGCCGCTACGCCATGCTGGTCGCCACCGCCGACACCGCCGACGCCTGCCGGCGGATCCTGGACGCCGCCGAGCCGGCCGTCCGCCTGGAACCGGCGGCGGCACCGGTCGTCGTACCGCGGTGAGTGTGGAGGAGACGGCCCGCAGCACCGGTGACGAGGCGGCCGGTATAGCGCTGACCTGGCGGGAAGCGCCGCTCCCGGTGAAGGCGGTGATCGCCGGGATCATGGTGAACCGGCTCGGCGGCTTCCTCCAGGTCTTCCTCGTGCTCTTCATGGTCGCGCGCGGGTTCCCCGAGGTGCAGGCCGGGTTCGCGCTCGCCGCGCACGGCGCGGGCGCGGTCGCGGGCATCCTCCTCGGCGGCTGGCTCATCGGCCGGATCGGCGTCCGCCTGTCCATCGTGGCGTCGATGGCGCTCAACGCGGCGCTCACGGCCGCGGTGCTGTACGCGTCGTCGTACCCGGTGATGCTGCTGCTGGCGGCGGGCACGGGGGCGGCGAGCCAGGTCTACCGGCCCGCGTCGGCGGAACTCGTCAGCAGGATGACCGGCGAGCAGCGCCGTGTCATGGTGTTCGCGATGTACCGGCTCGCCACCAACATCGGCACCACCGCGGCCCCGCTCGTCGGCGCCGCGCTCCTCACTCACTCGTACGCGCTGCTCTTCTGGGGGGAGGCCGTGGCCGCTCTCGCCGTCGCCGTCCTCGGGCGCCTGCTGCTGCCGGCCGACCGCCCCGCGGCCCCGCCCCGGGCGGCCGGGACGCCGCCGCCCCGCCCGAAGAGGGCGACCGGTTACCGCGCGGTGCTGCACGACCGTTCCTTCGTGCTGTTCCTCGCCGCCATCCTCGGCTTCTCCGCCGTCTACACCCAGTACCTGTCGACCCTGCCGCTCGCGGTGCGCGCGCACGGCTTCGACACCTTCGTGTACGGCGGTCTGGTCGCCGTCAACGGCGTCATCGTCATCCTGTGCGAGCTGGCGGTGACCCGGAAGGTACAGCGCTGGCCCGCCCGGACGGCCGCCATCGCCGGCATCCTGGCCGTCGGCGCCGGCCTCACCGCCTACGCGCTGCCGCTGGGCGTCGCCGGTCTCGTCGCCGCGACGGTCGTGTGGTCCGTCGGCGAGATCGTCGGTTCCCCGACCATGACCGCCTATCCCGCGCTGGCCGCCGCCCCCGAGAACCGCAGCCGGTACCTCGGTGCCTCCCAGGCCATGTTCGGCGTCGGCTCGGCCGTGGGCCCCGCCGCGGGCGTCGCGGCCTGGGCCCTGATGGGCGACGCCGTCTGGCTGCTGTGCGGAGCCGTCGCCGCCGTCGCCGCCGTCGCCGCCTACCACGGGATGCCCGCGCCTGCGGAGCAGGCCCCCCGCCCCGACCAGGAGAAGTGAGTTTCCATGCCCCCAGCTCTGCCCCGCAGACAGTTCCTGAAGGCCACCTCGGGAACGGCTCTGTCCGGCGCGCTGCTCGCCGACGGGCTCGCCGCGTCCGCCGCCGCGGCGCCCCGCCCGTCGGACCCGGCCGCCGCGGTCCCCGGCGAAACGGTGCGCCTGCGGTTCACCGACGCCACCAACGGCGCCGCCACCGCCGCCCCGGGAGGCGACCGGGTCGTCGCCGAGGTGCAGGGCGTGCTGTGGTCGGTGCCCGGGGACGGCTCGGCCGCCACCGCGCTCACCCCGCCCGACCTGGAGCCCAGCCGGCCGGTGTTCTCGCCCGACGGGCGGCAGCTCGCGATGAGCGCCTACCGTGACGGCGCGTTCCACCTGTGGGTCATGCTCGCGGACGGCTCGGGGCTGCGGCGCCTCACCGACGGCCCCTTCGACGACCGCGCGCCCGCCTGGTCCCCCGACGGCCGGACCCTCGCCTTCTGCTCCGAACGCGGGGGCGATCCGGTCCACGGCAGCCCGTACCGGATCTGGACGGTCTCCGTCCGCGACGGCGCCCTGCGCCAGGTCACCGGGCTCCCCGGGCAGGACGGGCCCGTCCAGGACGGCCCCTGGGAGGACTTCGACCCGGTCTGGTCCGCCGACGGCTCCCGGCTGCTGTTCGTCCGCGCCGGATACAGCCCTCCCGCGCTCACCGCGCGAACGATTCTCTCGGTCGCCCTCGACGGCACCGGGACGCGGACGGAACACACCGCCGCCGAGGGCAACCTGCTGGCTCCCGCCGTCTCCCCGGCCGGGCGCCTGGCGTGGCTGCGCAGCATCCCCGGTCCGCCCAAGACCGAGGCCATCGCGCTGTTCGTGGACGGCCGGCAGGTCGCCCTCGACGACGAGCTGGCGCCCGCGCCGCCGCGCTGGATCGACGACGAACAGCTGCTCGTCACCGTGGGCGGCCGGTTCCGGGTGATCCGCCCGCACCGCGACGGCACGGGCCGGGAACTCCCCTTCCACGCGGCCCTGGAGATCTCCCGGCCCGGCTACACGGTCAAGACGTACGCGCTGGAGGCCGAGCGGTCCCGGCCGGTGCGCGGCATCCACCTGCCCAGCCCCTCCCCCGACGGCCGCAGCGTGGCCTTCGCCGCGCTGAACGCCCTGTGGGTGGTGGGCATCGAGGGCGGCACCCCGCGCAAGATCCGGCAGAACGCGCCCACCTCGTACGTCCAGGGCCCGGTGTGGACCCCGGACGGCCGGGCCCTCGTCTACACCGACGACCGGGAGGGGCTGAACACCGTACGCCGGCGTGATCTGGCCGACGGCACCGAGAGCGTCCTCGCCCCGGGCGGCCGGGTCCACGCGGTGGTCTCCCCCGACGGCGGCCGGCTGGCCTGCCTGGACATGGCGGGCAACCTTCTGCTGCGCGACCTGGCCACCGGCGAGGAGCGGACGCTCGCCGCCCCGCTCGGCGGCGGCGGTCTGCCCGGGCGCCCCAGCTGGTCGCCGGACGGCCGCTACCTCGCCCTGTGCGACCGCAACCGGCTCAACCTCCGCTTCCGCGAGGGCCACAACATCATCCGCGTCGTCGACACCCGTACCGGCGCGGACCGCCGGTACGGGCTCGCCCCGCACGCCTCGCTCTCCGACCGCTACGCCTCCGGTCCCGTCTGGTCACCCGACGGCCGGGCCATGGCCTGCGTCGGCGAGTCCGCGCTGTGGCTGCTGCCGGTCACCCCCGACGGCACCCCCGACGGCGAGGCCCGCCGCCTGACCGACGAGCCCGCCGACCACCCTGCCTGGTGCGGCGACTCCCGTACCCTGCTCTACCAGTCCAGCGGCCGGCTGCGGCTGCTGACCCTGGCCGACGACGGCACACCGGCCGGGCCCGCGCGCACCGTGCCCGTCACCCTCCACTACCGCCGTCCCACCCCCGTCGACACCGTCGTCCACGCCGGCCTGCTGTGGGACGGCACCGGCTCCGCGCCCCGCGCGGACGTGGACATCCTCATCCGCGACGGCCGGATCACCGGGGTCGAACCGCACCGGCCGGGCCGCGCCGCCGCGCGTACGGTGGACGCCTCCGCCGGTACCGTGCTGCCCGGCCTGTGGGACGCGCACGTCCACCCCTGGCAGTACACCTACGGCGCCCGGCAGGGCGCCCTCCAGCTCGCGTACGGCATCACCACCGCCGTCTCGCTGGGCGGCTTCGCCTACGAACAGGTCCGGCTGCGCGAGGACATCGCGGCCGGCCGGCTCGCCGCGCCCCGTCTGCTGGCCACCGGCGAGCTGCTCGACGGCTCCCGCGTCGGTTACAGCATGGGCCGCGCCCACCGCACCGACGAGGGGTTCACCCGCTCGCTGGCCCGCGCCCGGGAACTGGACTGGGACTTCGTCAAGACGTACGTCCGGGCCCCCTTCCGGCACATGGCCCAGGCCGCCCGCCACGCGCACGAACGGCTCGGCGTGCCGAGCGGCAGCCACCTGTGCGCCGCCGGCATCCACGCCGGGCAGGACCTCACCACCCACCTGCTGTCCACCGACCGCGCCGAGTACGGCCACGGTGCGAGCGCCGAGGGCTACACCCACCAGGACACGCTGGAGATCTACAACCGGGGCCGCTTCCACCTGATCGCCACCCCGTTCACCGCCATGCCGCTGATCGGCGCGCACCCGGAGGTGGCCGAGGACGGCCGGGTGACCGGGATGATGCCCCCCTGGGACGTGTCCCTCGTCCGGGGCATCGCGGACCGGCCCCCGACCGCCCTGGAACTGGCCGTCCTGGAACGGGAGATCGACGCCTACCGCCGGGTCGTGCGCGGCGGCGGGCAGCTGCTCCTGGGGACCGACGCCCCGCTGTCCCCGGTGGGCCTCCAGCTCCACCTGGCCCTGCGCGCCCTGCACCGCTACGGTCTGACGCCCGCCGAGGCCCTGACCACGGTGACCCGCACCCCGGCCCGGGTCTTCGGGGTGGACCGCCACCTCGGCACGGTGGAGGCGGGCAAGCTGGCCGACCTGACGCTCGTCGACGGCGACCCCTTCGAGGACTTCGGCGCCCTGATCCGCACCAGCGGCGTCGTCCGGGGCGGGGTGCTGCACGAACGGCGCGCTCTCGAAGCGGCGTTCAGCCCTCCGGCGGCACGGACGGCGCCGGAGCGGGGCTGGAGCGCGGTCACCGAGCAGATGGTCAGGGACGGCTGCTGCGAGGACCACCGCGTGGAATGATGACGGCATGCCGAGCCCCACACCTCCCTCACTCGCCGACATCCGTGCCCTGATCGACACGCTCGACGGGGAGCTGGTCGACCTGCTCGCCCGGCGGCAGAGGCTGGTGCGTGCGGCGGCGGCCCTCAAGACGGACGAACAGGCCGTGCGGGCCCCGGACCGGGCCGAGCGCGTCATCGCCGCGGCCCGGCTGCGGGCGGAGTCCGCCGGCCTGGCGCCCGAGGTCGCCGAGGCCGTGTGGCGGGCCATGGTCGGGGCGTTCATCGAGCTGGAGCTGACCGAGCACCGCCGGACCACGGCCGCCGACCGCGCCTGAGCCACGCCGCCCGGCCACGGCCCGGGAAACCGGGCGGGCGCCGCTCGCGCCGTTCACCGTGGCCGCGCCCGCCGGCCGGTGCCGGCTGCGGCCCCGCGGCCCGTCCGCCGTGGTGCCTCCGGAGACGGGCCGGGCCCCTCCGTTCCCGAAACGCTCGCGGCCGAGCGCCCACACCGGAGCGGATGTCCTATTTGCCCGATTATCCTGGTTCCGTGGAGTCGTATCCAACATCTTCGGGCAGCGATCACGGCGACCGGACGCTGCCGGTCACCGGAGTGCGCCCGGAGATCCTCGCGTCCTGGCAGCGCTCGCAGTCCCTCGGCATCGACCGCGAGCAGGCGGCCCTGCCGATCGAGGACGACCTGGACGCCGACTCCCCGCTGGTCAGGGCCGCCGCGCCGGTGCTGGACCGCCTGTACGAACGGTTCTCGGGCATACCGGTGACCGTGGCGCTGGCCGACTCACGGGCGCACATCGTGGACCGGTGGGGCGACCCGGCGGGACTGAGGCTGATGGACGCCGCCTCCCTGGTGCCGGGCGCCAATGTCGACGAGCAGTACATGGGGACCAGCAGCGTCAGCATGGCGCTGAGCACCAGGTCGCCGTTTGTGGTCGTCGGCCACGAACACTTCCTGCACGATCTCAAGCAGCTGACCTGCATGGCCGCGCCGGTGCGCGACCCGGTGGGCGGCACCGTGCGGGGCGCGGTCAACCTCTCCGTGCCCCGGGAGCTGGCCGACCCCGGCATGGCCCTGGTCCTGCAGGACGCCACCGAACGCATCGAGGAGCGCCTGCTGGAGCTGAGCACGGCCCGCGAGCTCGAGCTCATGCGCTCCTTCCGCCAGGCCAGGGAGCGCGGTGGGCATGCCGAGCTGGAGCTCGGCTCGGGAGAGCTGTCCCGGTTCGGCGGACCGGCGCCCCGCCTGGCCGCGCAGGAGCGGCTGATCCTGCTGGAGCGTGCCGTCGAGCTGATCTCCTCACCGGATGAGACCTTCGCCGAGGTGCCCCTCGCGGGCAGCCGCACGGCCGTGCTGCGCCGCCGGGAGCTGCACCACGGCGACGCGGACGGCGCGGCGGTCGAGGTCAGCTTCGAGGAGACCCGCGGCGCGGGCGCACCGGGCCCGGCCACCGCGATCGCCCCCGACGGCCGTCATGTGCCGCTCCTGAGACGTCCCGCCGAGACGGCGCAGACGGACGCCCCCGGCACGACGTCCCAGGCGCAGGCGGACGCCCCCGGCACGACGTCCCAGGCGCAGGCGGACGCCCCCGGCACGACGTCCCAGGCGCAGCCGCGCCCCGCCGGACCGGCCGACGCGTGGCTGCTGCTGGTGGGCGAGCCCGGCGTCGGCCGGCTCGCCGCCGAGGCGCGTGGGCGGCTGTCCCTGCTGAACGAGGCGGGCATCCGGCTCGGCACCACCCTGGACATGCGGCGCACCGCCGAGGAACTGGCCCGGATCGCCGTGCCGCGCTTCGCCGACCTGGTCGTCGTCGACCTGGTGGAGGGCGTCCTGGCGGGCGAAGAGCCACCGCCCGGACGGCTGCCCCCCGACGCGGCACTGCGCCGGGTGGCCGCCTGGGCGGGCGAGGACTCCCGCGACGCCCCGGCCGGCGGCGTGGACGAGCCGGCCGGCTACCCCGCCGGCACGCCCCAGGCCCGGTGCCTGGAGACCGGGCAGCCGGTCACGGACTCGGTGGTGACCGCCGCCCTGGCCGGGCACCCGGCCGGCCGGGTGCACCCCGTCGGCCTGCTCGGCGAGGGCGTGCACTCCTACCTGGGCGCCCCGCTGTCCGCGCGGGGATCCGTCCTCGGCCTGGCGGGGTTCTACCGCCGCGGCAGGGCGAGGCCGTACGAGCAGGACGACCTGACGCTGGCGGGCGAGCTGGCGGCCCGTGCCGCGATCAGTGTGGACAACGCCCGCCGCTACCGCCGGGAGCACCGCGCCTCCCTCACCCTGCAGCGCAGCCTGCTGCCGCACGCCCTGCCCCGGCTGAGCACCGTCGAACTCGCCTCCCGCTACCTGCCCGCGGACGTCAGGGCGGGGGTGGGCGGGGACTGGTTCGACGCGATCCCGCTGTCCGGCCTGCGCGTGGCGCTGGTCGTCGGGGACGTGCCCGGGAACGGCCTGCAGGCGGCGGCCACCATGGGCCGGCTGCGTACGGCGGTGCGGACGCTGGCCGGGCTGGACCTGCTGCCCGAGGAGGTGCTGGCCCATCTGGACGACCTGGTCAGCCGCGGCCCCGACGAATCGGCCGACGAGCAGGACCCCGCGACCGGGGCGACCTGCCTGTACGCGATCTACGATCCGGTCTCCTGCCGGTGCACGGCCGCCCGGGCCGGTCACCCGCCGCCCGCTGTGCTGAAGCCGGGCGGGGAGGCGGAGCTGATCGACCTCCCCGCCGGCCCACCGCTCGGGCTCGGCGGGATCCAGCCGTACGAGTCCGCCGCCGTCGACCTGCCCGCGGGCAGCCTGCTGACGATGTACACCGACGGGCTGCTCAAGGAGAGCCGCGGCTACGGGGACACCGACGCGCGCACCGGGCAGCTGCTGGCCTCGCTGAACCGCGCCGGTCCCGCGCTGGAGGACATCTGCGACCGGGTCGCGGACACCCTCCCGTCCGGCGGCCCGCACGACGACGTGGCTCTCCTGCTGGCCCGTGTGCGCGCGCTGCCCGAGGACCGGGTGGCGTCCTGGGAGTTCCCGTCCGATCCCTCGGCCGTGGCGCGGGCCAGGGCGCTCACCCGTGCGCAGCTCGCCGCTTGGGGCATGCCGGAGCTGGATTTCAGCACCGGGCTGGTGGTCAGCGAACTGGTCACCAACGCCGTGCGGTACGGCGGCCAGGGGCCGGTGGGCCTGCGGTTGCTGCGCGACGACTCGCTGATCTGCGAGGTCTCCGACCGCAGCAACACCTCTCCGCGCATCCGGCGGGCGGCCACGACCGAGGAGGGCGGGCGCGGCCTGTTCCTCGTGGCGCAGTACACCAAGAGCTGGGGTGCCCGCTACATGCCGCAGGGCAAGACGGTGTGGGCCGAGCAGATTCCTCAGCCGGAGCAGCCTGCGCCGGAGACGGACGAGCAGGCACTGCTGGCCATGTTCGACGACTCCGGCTGACCCACCGGCCGGCACCACGGCCGGGACCGCTCGGCACACGCCGGCGTACGGATCACCGCCGGCCGCCGCGCCTGCCCGAACCGGCTGCCCCAGCCGCTGATCGGCACCCGCCCGTCTGCGCCGCCTCCTCGGCGCAGCTCGCACCCGCGCCCCGTCGCCTCCGTGGCCGGCGGGCGGTACGCAGCAGTGGTGGGCGGCGTCGGCAGAGGATCTGATGCGCCGCCCGTGGTGGACAGAGATCACACGAACGGCAGACTGTCCCCATGACCTCACCGGATCCCAAGGCTGATCTCCGTTTTTACCTGCAGTCCGCCCGTGACGCCCTGCTGTGGAAGCTCGAAGGGCTCTCGGAGTACGACATCCGCCGCCCGTCGACGCCGACCGGCACCAACCTTCTCGGCCTGGTGAAGCACGCGGCCGGCGTGGAGCTGGGCTATCTCGGCGACACCTTCGGACGGCCGTCCGGCGAACCGTTGCCCTGGCTGGAGGACGGTGCCGAGCCCAACGCGGACATGTGGGCCACCGCCGACGAGTCACGCGCGTACATCGTGGGGCTCTACCACCGGGCGTGGGCCCACGCGGACGCGACGCTCGACGCGCTGGCGCTGGACACGGTCGGCAGGGTGCCGTGGTGGCCCGACGGCAAGGACGAGGTGACGTTGCAACATGCGGTGGTGCGTGTGATCGCCGACACGCACCGGCACGCCGGCCACGCCGACATCATCCGGGAACTCATGGACGGTGCCGTGGGGATGAACAAGGGCAACGACAGCATGGCGCCGGGCGACTCGGCATGGTGGGAGGACCACCGGAACCGGCTGGAGCAGGCAGCTCGGGAAGCCGGCCGACGCGCGGCTTCGGACCAGGCCGGCTGAGACAGCCCGGGACGGGATGGCCCTCCCTCCGTTCCGGACCTGCATGGAAGGGACCCGGACGGGGCAATCGGTCTGCCTGGGATGCGGAGGATGCCATGACGATGACGGAGCAACCGGTCGAGCCGGCGGAAAAGGACAACGCCCGCTGCACGCGTCACGACAGCCCCAGCCCGCAAACGGGTGCCGAAACACCGGAGACAGCGCGTGAGCGGGTCAACCGCCGCTGGAACGAGGTCCTGCAGGAGACACGCGTCACCCAGACGGGCGTGCAGATCCTCTTCGGATTCCTGCTCAGTGTGGCCTTCACCCCGCTGTTCCGGGAGCTGGAGACGTTCGACCGCGTCGTCTACGTGACCACCGTGGTGCTCGGCGCGGCGGCCACGGGATCGCTCATCGCACCCGTCTCCCTCCACCGCTTCCTGTCCGGTCAGCGCATGAAGGACGAGGTGGTGGAGGCAGCCTGCCGCTTGATGATGTGCGGCATGGTCCTCCTGGCGCTGACCATCGGCTGCACACTCCTGCTGATCCTCCGTGTCGTGATCCCCGGCGTCCTCGCCGAAGTGCTCGTCGGCGGGGTCATGCTGTGGTTCGGCCTCTGCTGGTACGCGCTGCCGCTGCGCCTGCGACGCCGCGCCGCCCGGCGCTCCGGCACCGATGACGCGCAGCGCACCTGAGCGCGAGAGGGACAAGGCGCCGTGACCGGAACGCCACGGCCGCGCACCCCTCCACGGCACAGCGCGCGGTCGGGCGGTCCGCACCTGACGCACCTCCGGCCGGGGAAGGGCCGTCACTTCCGGACATCGCCGGGAAGGCGAACCGCGTGGGAGGGCGGCTGCCTCGAAGCGGCCGTCGCTTGTCACCGGCCCGTGGGCCGGACCGGCCGGTGGCCGCCACCGGTCCGGCCCACGCGTGCCGGTCCACTCGTGCCGCGGGTCATGGGGTCAGCTCCTGCTGGTGGCCGCCGCGCCACTCGGTGAGCAGGACGGTGGCGTCGTCGTCGAGTCCGCCCTCGTGGTGCTCCAGTACGGCGGCCATCAGCCGGCGCAGGGTCTCGTGCAGGGTGTGCCGGCCGGAGTGGTGGCGGAGGATGAAGTCGACGAACCGGTCCCGGCCGAACTGTCTGCCGCGAAAGTCGCGGGCCTCGACGGCGCCGTCGGTGTACAGCAGCAGACGGTCCCCGGGTTCCAGCTGCTCGGTGCACTCGGTCACCGGCAGGCCGAGGTCGGTGCCCATCGGGCCCGCCGGCGGGCAGGCCAGCTCGGTGGTCCACCGGTTGCCGCGGATGAGGAGCGGCAGGTGGTGGCCGCGGTTGATCCACGTCAGCCGTCCGCTCGCCATGTCCAGGCTGGCCAGGACGCCGGTGACGTAGCGGCTGGTGCCGAACTGCTGGACCAGGACGTCCTCCACCTGCCGGCTGGTCTGTGTCAGCGACGCGCCCTGGCGGCGGGCGTTGCGGCAGGCGGCCACGGCGACGTTGGCGGTGATGCCGGCGGTGGTGTCGTGCCCCATGGCGTCGAAGACGCTCAGGTGCAGGGTGCTGCCGGCCACGGCGTAGTCGAAGGCGTCACCGCCGACCTGGTAGGCGGGTTCCATCACCGCGCCCACGGTGACGTCGTGTCCGGCGTAGGCGGGCGGAGGCATGAGGTTCCACTGCATCTCCGCGGCCACGTTCATCGGCTCGGTGCGCACCAGGCGGGCGTAGGAGTCGCTGAAAGAGCGTTTGCTCAGCAGAAGCAGGGCCGTCATGGACGCCAGCTCGCGCAGCACCTGACGGGTCGGTTCGTCGTCGGTGTCGGTATCGGCCCGCAGCACCCCCAGGCGCTCCACGCCGTCGGTGACGGCCACCCACCACCGTCGCCGGCCGGCACGATCGCCTGGCGTGCCGGGTTCGGCGAGCAGGTCCACCCGCTGATAGGCCTGGCCGGGCAGGCTGCCCTGAACCGTGAACTCCAGGCCGCCGTCCTTCGCGTCCGGCTCCTCGTCCGGGAGCCGGCGCAGCACCCTCTCGCGGATGTCCACGACGAAGACAGCCGTGTCGTGCACCCCCGCCGAGGCGGCGTGCCGGGCGATCAGACCGGAAAGCTGCTCGAACGTGGCGGTATGGCTGTCCTGCATCAGCGCGACAAGCCCCAGCGACGCCGTGACCTTCTCAGCCACGGCCGGCGTCCCTCACCGGACAGGCCCACGGCAGCCCGGCGCTCGGCACGGTGGCACATCTCGGAAGCGGATTCCTCGGCACCGTGTGACAGACCATCGTCACGGCAGGCCCCTTTCCCGGACCATCACCGTCTACCCGTCTGCGGGCCTCGTACACGGCTCGGCGTGCGGCCGGAGCCTCGGGGCCGCACCGCGGGCCCCGGCCAGGCACAGCGCCATGGTCGCCGCCACCAGCCACCCCGCGCGCCCTCGCCCTCACCGGCGGCGTCCTCGCCCTCGCCCTCCTGCCCGCCGCCACCGCCCACCGCCGGTGAACCCCGGACCCCGAGGTCCCCGCGCCCGGTATCACCGCCGAGGTCAGGAGCCAGTCGTCGCCGGCGGTGAGGCGGAGGACGGCTTCGTATCGTCCCGTCGACGAGCTGCCGTCTCGTCCACGCCGGCCGCTCTTCGGTCAGGTCGAGCCGCCTCGTCACCGCCAGGGCGGCCACGAGGTCTCCGGTGTCCGGGTTCTTCCTGGCCGATGAACCCTTTGCCGGAGACATCGTTCGCTCCACGTCACGGCACGTCCGTCACCCTGGGCTCCGAAGCAGACCCTGGGCATCTGGTGCCGTGGCGTGACCGATGAGCATCACAGGGGGTTGAGACGGGCCTTGAGCAGGCAGAACTCATTGCCTTCGGGGTCGGCCAGGACATGCCACTGCTCCTCCCCCGTCTGGCCGATGTCGGCCGGGCGCGCGCCAAGCTTCAGAAGGCGTTCGAGCTCGGCGTCCTGATCGCGGTCGGTGGGGTTGACATCGATGTGCAGCCGGGCCTTCCCCGGCTCCGGCTCGTCCCTGCGGCTGAGGATGATCGTCGGCTGCGGACCACCGAACCCTTCGCGCGGCCCGATCTCCACCGCGTCGTCACCCTCGCGATCGAGCACGACGAAGTCCAGGACCTCGCACCAGAACCGCGCCAGCGCCTCAGGGTCGCGGCACCCGAGCACGAGCTCACTGATACGACATGCCATAACGAAACCTGCTCTCAGCCTGGGAACCGCTGGGGAGGCCCCACACGAACCTCATGGGCTCCCAGCAGCGAAAACGACCCCGTGACCGTACCGGACGAGGCGAGCGCCGTCGAAGTGTTTTCAGGGCCGCCCCCGTTCGGGCAACCGGGCAAGGCGGCTCCGGGTTCTCCTTGTCCCGCCCACGGTCCGCAGCGCGTCCGCGCGGCCGGCCTCGAGGGCGCGTCTGGTCACCACCGCCATGTCCGGGCCCGGCACGAGGGTGAGCAGGCCCAGGACGCCGGTCGCGGCGGCGAGGTGGGTCACCATGCCGCCGGCCTCCGCCCGGTCGCCGGAGACCGGCCCGGCGGCGGGCGGTGACCGGTGGTGGCGTGCGGGTTGGCCGCGGTGCCCTCGGTGCTCAGCAGCACGACCACCGAGGAGGGCCCCAGCCGCAGAGCGGCGCGCCTTCCGTCGGCGCCGGTGCCGGTGAGTGCCGCGCGGAGACCCGCGAGTGCCGCGGCCCCGCAGGGCCCCGAGGAAACCCCCAGAGCGGCGAGGTCGGTGGCGGCCCGGGCACTGGCGTCGTCGTCGACGGCGACCGCGGCGTCCAGACCACCCTGGAGGCAGGGCCAGGCGATGCTCGACGGGGTGCCGCAGTTCAGCCCGGCCATGATGGTCTTCCCCGTGGTGACGCTCACGGGTTCACCGGCCTTGAGGCTCTCCAGCAGACAGGCGGCGGACTCCGGCTCCACCGACAGCAGCGCCGGGGCGCGGCCGGAGGGGCGGCTGCGGTAGTGGGTGACGACGGCCTGGGCCAAGGACCCCACTCCGACGGGTACGGCGACGAGATCGGGGCCTGCGCCGGTGCCTTCGGCGGCCAGCTGCTCGTCGAGCTCGCCGCAGAGGGTGGAGTAGCCCTCGACGATCCACCCGGGGATCCGTTCGTAGCCCGGCCAGGCGGTGTCCTGCACCAGCACGGCGTCCGGCGCGGCGGCCTCTTGCGCCGCCAGCCCCACGGCCTCGTCGTACGGTCCCCGGACCTCGGTGACCCGCGCCCCCTCGCCGACGATGGCGGCCACGGCTTCGGGGTGCACGCCCCGCGGGACGAAGACATGGGCCCGCTGCCCGAGCCGGCGAGCCATACGGGCCACCGCGCGGCCGTGGTTGCCGTCGGTCGCGGTCACCAGGGTGAGCGGGCCCCGCTCCCCGCCGTTCGCGGCCCGGCCGGCAAGGATGCGGTGGATCGCCCAGGACGCACCCAGCGCCTTGAACGCGGGCAGGCCGAGACGGTTCGACTCGTCCTTGGCGAACACCTTGCCGACGCCCAACTCCTCCGCCAACGAGGGGAGTTCCAGCAGCGGACTGGGCGCGTAGCCGGGCAGCGCGGAGTGGAAGTCCCGCACCGCGCGCGGCGGCGGATCACACCGCCAGAGGCGGGCATCGGGGCGCACGGACCACGGCAACGGACGGAGGGAAGAGGCGTTCTCGGACACACGGCCAGCCTCCACCGCCTCCATCGGATCGGTCCAGCGAAAGTTTCCGACCTTTACTCGTCGGAAAAACCGACCATTCCGCTCCATGCCGCCAGGGAGAGCTCCGGGCATGTTCGACCTGCACCGACTGCGGCTGCTGCGGGAACTGAAGCACCGCGGCACGCTCGCCGCCGTCGCCGCCGCCCTGTCGTACGCTCCCTCCTCCGTCTCCCAGCAGCTCTCCCGGCTCGAAGCGGAGGTCGGCGTCCCGCTGCTGGAACCGGTGGGGCGCCGGGTACGGCTGACCGAGCAGGCCGAGATCCTCGTCGCCCACACCGAAGCGGTCCTGGAGCGCCTGGAGCACGCCGAGGCGGAGATCGCCGCCTCCCTCACCGATCTGACGGGCACACTGCGCATCGCCTCGTTCCAGACCGCCGCGCTGACCCTGATCCCCACCGCGCTCACCCTGCTGCGCGACCTGCACCCGCGCCTGCGCGTCCACGTCACGCACATGGAACCGGAAAAGGCGCTCCCCGCCCTGCAGGGCCGCGACTTCGACCTCGTCCTCGCCGAGGAGTACCCCGGCACTCCCAGCCCCCGGCCCGCCGGCCTCGAAGCGGAGGACCTGCTCGACGACCCCCTCCACCTCGCCCTGCCGGCACCGGCCGGCGGGCCGGACGCCGAGTCCCCCATGGCGGCGCTGCGCTCCCTGGCGGACCACCCGTGGGTCATGGAGCCCGAAGGCACAGCCGCACGGCAGTGGGCCACGGCCCTCTGCCGCACCGCCGGCTTCGAACCGGACGTGCGGTTCGAGACCACGGACCTGCTGCTCCACCTCCGCCTCGTCGAGCAGCGGCACGCCGCCGCCTTCCTGCCCGGCCTCGTCCAGGGCGTAGGTCGTCGTGGCCGTGGGCCGCGCGGGGCGCTTCGAGGGCGAAGTGGGCCAGGGCGGTACAGAGGGGATCGTCAGCTCGCAGGCCGCTCTCCTCAGCGATGGCTTGAGCCAGGGCGGCTGTATGGCGCAGCCACATGCTTTGTCCGTAGTCACGCAGGGCCGGCGTGCTGTTCACGAGGTCGAGGAACGCGGTGAAGCGGGCGTCGCTGTCGGCCGCGGCCATGCGGTGGCGCAGCGCGTGCTCG
The DNA here is from genome assembly GCF_040628835.1 of Streptomyces sp. NPDC006134. Lineage (NCBI taxonomy): Bacteria > Bacillati > Actinomycetota > Actinomycetes > Kitasatosporales > Streptomycetaceae > Streptomyces > Streptomyces sp. NPDC006134. The sequence goes on from NZ_JBEXTV010000034.1 coordinate 51,218, forward strand.
CACAGGGCCGCGGGAATCGACTGGCCTTCGCGACGCTCGCGTACGGCGGCGAGCAGGCGGGCCTCCTGGCCGGTGTCCTCGTCGAAGACGAGGGCCTCCTTGACCGGGAAATGCTTGAACAGCGTGGTGGTGGACACGTCGGCGGCATCGGCGATCTCGCGGATGCCGACGTCGTCGTAGCCGCGCTCCAGGAACAGGCGCATCGCGGCGTCGGCGATCGCCCGGCGGGTGGCGGCCTTCTTGCGTTCGCGGCGCCCCACCGGCGCGGTGCCGGCCCGCGGGCTCAGGCGAGGGCGGCGGCCAGCAGGGCGAAGGCGGCGACCTGGCCCCATACCCCGCACTCCGGACGGGCACCCGCCCTCCAAGTCGGCATCAGGTCAGCGAAAGCTCTGCCCCACGCGCCCGCGGACGGCCCCACCGCGGGATCGCCCAGCACCGCGGCTCAGGCTCGCGGCCCGCTCAGCCGGCCTTCCACGAGCACCCGGAAAGCGGGAGGCAGCACCCGACCGCCTCCCGCCCGGCAATCGCGGAAACCCAGACATTCCCGCAGGTCAACGCACCCGTCCCCGGGGTTTCAGCGGCACCGCCGGCAGCTCGGGGGCGGGCAGCGGAGCACCGTCGTACCCCTTCACCTCGCCGAATCTCGACCCTTCCATCCAGTCCCGGCGGGCCTGTGCGATCTCCTCCTGCGACCGTCCGATCCAGTTCCAGAACATGACCAGCTCCTCCTCGAAGGGCTCGCCGCCGAGGAGCATCAGGCCCGCGTCCGACTCGGCTCGCAGCGGGAGTTCGGTACGGCCGCAGCCGAGGTAGAGCATGGAGCCCGGCAGGACCGGCACGCCGTCCACGTGGGCCTCGCCGGACATGGACAGCACGGCGTACTCGAAGTCCGGCTCGACCGGAAGGCGTACGTCCGCGCCGCGGGCGAGGGCGAGGTCGGCGCCGACGATGGGCGTGTACGCCGTGCCGGGCGAGGTCGCTCCGTCCAGGTCGCCGAGGATCAGCGTGGCGGTCAGGCCGGGGGCGGTGACGGCCGGCAGCTCGGCGTGGTACTCGAAGTGCGGGTCGGTGTGGCGGTGGGCGTCCGGGAGGGCCACCCACAGCTGCGCGCCGTGCAGGAAGCGGGCGTGCGACCTGGGGCTCTCCTCGGAGTGGCTGATCGCGCGGCCGGAGGTCATCAGGCCCAGTTCCCGCGGGCGGATCAGCTGCCGGCTGCCGGTGGAGTCGCGGTGCAGCACCTCGCCGTCGTGCAGCCAGCTCACCGTCTGCAGGCCCATGTGCGGGTGCGGCGGCACCTGCATGCCGGGCTCGTCGGCGATGTCGTCGGGGCCGTAGTGGTCGACGAAACACCAGGCGCCCACCATGCGCCGGCCCAGGTTGGGCAGCAGCCGGCGGACCTCGGTGGACTCACCGAGCCGGACGTGGCGCGGGCTGAGGAGTTCGCGTACGGGCTCGGCCACCACGAAGCCGCGGCCGCCGCACAGGGCGGGGGCCGCCACGCGGTCGAGATTGCTCATGCGCCCAACCTAGCGCCGCCCGGCGCCGCCGTCAGTCCGCCGCCGTCAGTCCGCCGCCGTCAGTCCGCCGCCGTCAGTCCGCGCCGCCCCGGCCGTACGCACGGCGTTGCCTGGGCGGGTGCCGCAGCCCGGCGCCCGGCGCCCGGGGCCCCGGTTCCGGAAGGCGTCGTTCCTTGGAGGCACAGCGGTGCGTGCCGTTCCAGGGGCTCCTGGGGCTTCAGGGGCTTCAGGGGCTTCAGGGGCTTCAGGGGCTTCAGAGGCGGAAGGATCTCCAGGAGGCTCCGGTGGCGGCAAGGGGCCGTGGCATGCTGGGCCGATGGGAACTCCGAGTGATCGCACGCCGCTTGCCGAACAGGTCGAGGAACTCCTCGCCCCCGGCGGCCCGTTGCCCATCGTCGCGGCCGGCGATCCGGTCCTGCGGCGGGGCGCCGAACCCTTCGACGGCCAGCTGGAGCCGGCGCTGCTGGCACGGTTCGTCGAGGCGCTGCGTCTCACGATGCGCGCGGCGCCGGGGGTCGGGCTGGCGGCGCCGCAGGTCGGCGTGGGCCTGCGGATCGCGGTGATCGAGGATCCGGCGCCGGTCCCCCCGGAGGTGCGGGAGGCACGCGGGCGGGTGCCGCAGCCGTTCCGGGTGCTGGTCAATCCGTCGTACGAGCCCGTGGGCACCGCCCGGGCCGCGTTCTTCGAGGGCTGCCTGAGCGTGCCGGGCTGGCAGGCGGTGGTGGCGCGGTACGCGGAGGTACGGCTGCGCGCGCGGGACGAGCACGGGGCGGTGGTGGACGAGGTGTTCGCGGGGTGGCCCGCCCGGATCGTGCAGCACGAGACGGACCACCTCGACGGCACGCTGTACCTGGACCGGGCGGAACTGCGCTCCCTGTCGTCGCATACGGCGATGGCGGAGCGCTGGACACAGCCGACGCCGGCCCGGGCCGCGGCGGAACTGGGATTCGACCTGCCCGAGAGTCCCGGAGGCGGCGCCGGCCGGCGGTGACGAGGCGGCCCTGAGGGGCGTTCGGGGGGGCGTTCGGAGGCGCCGGTGCGGAGCGCCTCCGTTTCCGGTCCGGCGGCCGGATGCCGCCCGGCGCCGGTCGCGGGGCCGGGTGCCACGACGTGCCGGGCGGGGACGGTTCCGTCCGCGTCAGCTGTCCCGGTACGCCTCCAGCAGCCGCAGCCACACCTCGCTGATCGTCGGGTAGGACGGCACGGCGTGCCACAGGCGGTCGACCGGGACCCGTCCGGCGACCGCGATCGTCGCCGAGTGGATGAGCTCGCCGACCCCGGGACCGACGAGGGTCACACCGCGTACGATCTCGTCCTCCAGGTCGACCACCATGCGGGCCCGGCCCCGGTAGCCGTCGCCGTACAGGCCGGCGCCGGCCACCGTCGACAGGTCCACGTCGACGGCGCGGACGCGGTGGCCGGCCTGTTCGGCCTCGGCCAGGGACAGGCCCACGGCGGCCGCCTCCGGGTCGGTGAACACCACCTGCGGGACGGCCGCGTGGTCGGCGGTCGCCGCGTGCGCGCCCCAGGGGTGGGACTCCAGGTCGTCGGTGCCGGAGGCCCGGGCGGCGATCGCGGCGCCGGCGATGCGCGCCTGGTACTTGCCCTGGTGGGTGAGGAGGGCGCGCCGGTTGACGTCTCCGACGGCGTACAGCCAGTCGTGGCCGGGCACCCGCAGGCTGTCGTCGACGTCGAGCCAGGAACCCGGCTCCAGGCCGACGGTCTCCAGGCCGATGTCGTCGGTGCGCGGGGCGCGGCCGGTGGCGAAGAGGATCTCGTCGGCCTCGATCCGGTCACCGCGGTCGGTGACGGCCACGACGGTGCCGTTCTCCCGGCCGACCGACGTCACGGAGGTGCCGGTGCGCACGTCGGCCCCGGCCTCGGTGAGCGCCTCGGCGACCAGTTCGCCGGCGAACGGCTCCATGCGGGCGAGCAGGCCCTTGCCGCGCACGAGCAGGGTGACGCGGGAGCCGAGGGCCTGCCAGGCGGTGGCCATCTCGGCGGCGACCACGCCGCCGCCGACCACGATCAGCCGGCCCGGCACGGCCTTGGCGCTGGTGGCCTCACGGCTGGTCCACGGACGTACGGCGTCGAGTCCCGGCAGGTCGGGCAGGGCGGCGCGGCTGCCGGTGCAGACGGCGACGGCGTGCCGGGCGGTCAGGACGCGCCGCTCGCCGCCGGGGCCGGTCACGGTCACCGTGCGCGGGCCGCTGAGCCGGCCCCGGCCGCGGTGGAGGTCGACACCGACGCCCTCCAGCCACTGCACCTGGCCGTCGTCCTTCCAGTGGGAGGTGTAGGCGTCGCGGTGGGCGAGAACGGCGGGCGCGTCGAGGGGGCCCTGCACCGACTGGCGCAGTCCGGGCACGCGGCGGGCCTCGGCACGGGCGATGACCGGGCGGAGCAGTGCCTTGCTGGGCATGCACGCCCAGTAGGAGCATTCGCCGCCGACCAGTTCGTCCTCCACGATGGCGGTGGACAGCCCGGCGGCGCGGGTGCGGTCGGCGACGTTCTCGCCGACGGGTCCGGCGCCGATCACCACGACGTCGTACGCGTTGGTTTCCGTATCCGTCATGGGGTCAGTCTGGTGGGTGGTGTGCGTGGTGGCCACATGGGTACGTGCGCGGAATACCCGCCCGGTCGGCCCTGTTGTGCCGACGGCTTCGCCCCGACACCAGGAAGAGGGAACACGCCATGAGCAGCACCGTGGAGCTCACCAAGGAGAACTTCGACCGGACGGTCACGGACAACGAGTTCGTCCTGATCGACTTCTGGGCGGAGTGGTGCGGTCCGTGCCGTCAGTTCGCGCCGGTCTACGAAAGGGTGGCCGAGCAGAACCCCGATCTGGTGTTCGGCAAGGTCGACACCGAGGCCCAGCCGGAGCTGGCCGCGGCTTTCAAGATCCAGTCCATTCCCACGCTGATGATCGTGCGGGACCAGATCGCCGTGTTCGCCCAGCCCGGCGCGCTGCCCGAGGCCGCTCTGACGGACGTCATCGGGCAGGCCCGGAAGCTGGACATGGACGAGGTGCGCAAGTCGATCGCCCGGCAGCAGGGTCAGGGACAGGCTCAGGGGCAGAGCGAGCAGGGGCAGAGCGAGGAGAGCGGGCAGTCCGGGCAGTGAGGCCCGTCCGCTCCCGGCCGGCCCGGCCCGGCGGGCCGGTCAGCTCGGCGGACCGGTGCGGGTCACCCGTGCGACCAGGTCCAGCCAGCCCGCCTCCAGGCGGGTCAACGGCATCCGGCACTGCCGGGTGAGGTGGTGGACGAGGACGGGGTCGAGGTAGGCCATCAGTGTGTGGACGAGCAGTTCGGTGTCCGCGTCCGGGAGGGCCTGCCGCAGCAGCAGGGCCACGTGATGGCGCAGGAAGCGGCGGGGCGGGGACGTGAAGCGGCGCTCGGCGCTCGGTTCGGCGGCCAGTTGCAGTTCGAGCTCGTCGGCCGTACGGCGCAGCACCGCGCAGCCGAACGCCCGCAGCCGTTCCACGGGCGGCGCCCCGGGGCCCAGGGGCGGGGGGCCACCGAGGAGCGCGGCCTGGAACTTCTTCTCGGAGTGGTCCAGCAGCGCCATGAGCAGGCCGGTGCGGTCGCCGAAGCGCCGGAACACCGTGCCCTTGCCCACCGAGGCCGCCGCGGCCACCGCCTCCATCGTGACGCCGGCCGCCCCGTGCTCCGCCACCAGCCGCGCGGCGGCCTCCAGTAGCCGGGCCCGGTTGCGCGCGGCGTCGGCACGCAGGCCGGACTCGCCGTCATCGACACCCAGCTGGAGCAACTCGGCCTGGTCGACGTCCTGTTGGGGCTTCGGAAAGGGAGGCAGGGCGGCTGGCATGGAGACAGCGTAAAGCATCGGGAACAAAACTGGACCGCGGTCCGCTTAGAATGATAGAAACTTAAACGGACCGCGGTCCGGATCGTTGCAGCAGTGTTTCGCACACCTGGGAGTTCTTCATGTCCGTTCGCATCCTCGCGCTCGTCGGCAGCGTCCGCGCCGGCTCGCACAACCGCCAGCTCGCCGAAGCCGCCGTGAAGCTCGCCCCCGCGGGCGCCGAGGTGCAGCTCTTCGAGGGCCTCGCCGAGATCCCCTTCTACAACGAGGACATCGATGTCGAGGGCGCCGTCCCGGCCGCCGCCGTCCGGCTGCGCGAGGCCGCCGGTGCCGCCGACGCCCTGCTGCTGTTCACGCCGGAGTACAACGGCACCATCCCGGCCGTCCTGAAGAACGCCATCGACTGGCTGTCCCGCCCGTACGGCGCCGGCGCCATCAGCGGCAAGCCGGTCGCCGTGGCCGGTACCGCCCTCGGCCAGTACGGCGGTGTCTGGGCGCACGACGACACCCGCAAGGCCGTGGGTGTCGCCGGCGGCAAGGTGGTGGAGGACGTCAAGCTGTCCATCCCGGGTTCCTCGAACCGCTTCGGCTCGATCCACCCGGCCGACGACGCCGAGGTCGCCGCGCAGCTCGTCGAGATCGTCACCCGGCTGCAGGGCGAGGCCGGCGAGGCCGCGGCCGCCTGACCGGCGCCTGCGGGTCCGCATCAGGGCCGGAGGTCCGACGCGTCGCGTCGGACCTCCGGCCCTTCGCGCGTGCGGGCCACTGGCAGCCGTCCACCAGGTGCAGCACGGCGTCCGGTCCGGCCCTTCGCGCGTGCGGGCCACTGCCGAACCGGTGGTGGCGGGCCGCCGCCGAACCGGCGCGAGCGGCCGTCCGCCGGACGGACCGGGTGACCGCCCGCCGGACGGACCGGGCGCCCCTTCTGTCCGGGGCTCTCAGGCCACCGCCGTCGATGCCAGCGCGCGCAGTTCCTCCAGAGCGGCCGCGACCGCCGGACGCCGGTGTCCGCCGCGGCGCGTGCAGGTCAGCAGTTTGCGGTGCGGTCGCCCCGCGCAGGGCACCCGCACGATCGGCAGGTGCGGGGCCGTACGGGCGAGCCGGGGGATCAGGGCGACCCCCAGGCGATGGGCGACGAGGTGGGCGGTGACGTTCCAGTCCAGCGCGTGATGGATCACGTCGGGGGTGAACCCGGCGGCCCCGCACGCGGACATCACGTGCGGCCGGCAGGGGCTCTCGGGCACGGGCGCGATCCACGACTCGTGCGCCGCCTCCGCCAGGCCGACGCGGTCGCGCCCGGCGAGGGGATGGTCCTCGGGGACGACGAGGTCGAACGGGTCGTCCAGGAGGGGCCGCTGGTCGAAGCGGGCGTCGCCCCTCGGCGGATTGCGCGGCGTGGTCTCCACCACCGCCAGGTCGCTCTCGCCTTCGAAGAGCAGGTCGAAGCTCTCGGGGACGCCCGCCTCCCGGATCCGGACCGACAGACCCGGATGCCGCTCGCGCAGCCGCGCCGCCACCGGCGCCAGCAGCACCGAGACGGCCACCGGGAACCCGGTCAGGCGCAGCGGCCCCGCGGGGGTGCCGCGCTCGGCGCGCAGGTCGAGCTCGGCCTGCTCCCAGCGGGCCTGGATGGCGTCGGCGTGCGCGAGGAGACTCTCGGCGGCCGGTGTGAGCCGTACCCCCCGGCCCTGCGGCTCCAGCAGGCCGACGCCCAGGTCCCGGGCGAGCTGGCGGATCTGCTGGGAGGCGGCGGACGGGGTGACGTGCAGGGCGTGGGCGGCGGCGGTGACCGTGCCGTAGTGGGCGACCGCCCTCAGGACGTGGAGCCGGCGCAGGTCAATCATGAAGCCCACGCTTCACGGTGAGCTCCACGAAGTCAACCTGGACGTGTACGGTCCCGGCGGCGCACCCTGGCTGTGTCGCGACGGCCGGCCGGACCCACCGGTTCAGCACCCGAGACGCACGAGGAGTCGCCATGTCCAGCACGACCGGTACCGCCTGCCCGCACTGCGGATGGCCGGACGGTGCCGAGCCCTTCCAGGTGGTGTCCGGGCACACCACCGCCGCGGGCCGCACGGTGTGGACCCGGTGCGGCTGCGGTTCGCTGCAGGTCCGGGTCGTCGACGCGCGCGGCGTGCGCGTGGTCTCCCGCAGCCGCCCCGCGCCGGACCACCCCAGCCCGGCGGGCCGCTGAACGACCGGATGGTTCGGGGGCGATTGCGGAGGCGATTCCGGGGGCGAAGAAGGCGCAGGCCGCGGCACCGGGGCACCGTTGACAGGAGCTCGGCCGGGGCCGTACACATCACCGTACGTACCGCTGTACATATCGCTGTACATATCGCTGTGCGTGTCTGCGGACACGGCCCACCGGACACCGCCTGTGACGTCGATCGGTAGTTGGCCGTCTCGTTCGGCAGTTGGCCAGCAGCAGGTGCTGACGTCGTCGGAGCCGGTGAGGCGGAGGCTGTACCGGACGCCGTCGGCCAGGACGGCAGTGCCGTCGTCGGCGCGGACCAGGAGGCCGGCGTTGACCAGCCCGGCGACGGTGGCCGCGGTCGGCTTCTCGGGATCGGTGGAGACGGAGCCCCCGTAGGACGCCTGGAACAGCACGGCCGCGTCCTGGTTGCTGAGGACGTCGCGTTGGAGCGGCCGGGTGCGGGTCCGGGTGATCGCCGCCCTGGACGCCGCGGCCGCTGTCCGGCTCCGGGCCACCGTCCAGGCCGGCCTCCCGCCACGCGCAGGACGTTCCGGTTCGCGGTTCGCGTTCGTCTGCGAGTGCACCCCTGTCCCATGGCGCCGGCAGGTCACCCCGTACTTCTACGAGCGGGGGCCACTGCTGTGCGGGGTGTGCCTGGCCGAGTTCCGTCCCGCCGGCACCGTCGTCCTGCCCACCCAGAAGGGCGGGGAGGACGGATGATTCCCTGCTCGCACCGGATGAAGGGCGGCGCTTCACCTGGGCGCCGGCCGGCCCGGGCCGAGCGGGGCTTTCGGGCCGTACGGCTCGGGCGCCGGCGACGACATCGACGCGCCGGGGCCAGGCACCCGCCGAGCCGGACAACGACGGCACGGATCGATGGGCACGCTGTGGCGGACCGTGCTGTCCGCGCTCCAGAACCCCGAGGCACCCGGCCGCGAGGAGACCATCGCCCGCGGCGCCACAGCCCTCGCTCCCAAGCGGGCCCCGTACTTCGACCGTCGAGGACGTGCTGGAGATCGGACAGGTTCGGCGCCCGGCGAGAACGTTCACGGTCGGCTGTCCGGCGCACCGCCCGGCGGCTGTGCCGGGACGTCTTGGCGTATGGCTCGGCCAGCCGTCCCGCCAGAGGCGGTCCGGGGTTCGGTCGCGCGGGTTGGTGGTCAGTAGCCGACGGTGAAGCGCTGACGGTGGTGGCGGGGCTGCTCGATCTCGTCGAGGAGGGCGACGGCGTAGTCCTCGACGGAGATGGTGCTGTTGCCGTTGTCGTCCGTGACGAGGTGGGTCTGCCGCACGATCGGGTGGCATCTGAACTGGCTTGCCCTATCGGGCGGGTGGGAAGGATGTCGCTGTGCCCAAGCCTTAGAAACTGCATCAGACCCTGCAGGCACCAGGCCGCTTCGGAATTCGTCTGATCGCGCGTCACCGGCAGCGAGCGTGCGCTCGCCCCTCTCATCCTCGCCCTGCTTCCCGAGCTACGGCACCGCAGACACCGGGGATCGATCGCCAACGGCCTCGTGCCCCCGGGACCGAACACCCGTTACGCCCGGCTCAAGCCACTGCTGACGGAGTACACCGGCCAACTGGCCGCCGTCGTCGGCCAACTCCCGGCCGGCCGACTACCAGTCGGCATAATGGCCAACTGCGAATCGTCACAACCGTCTGACCAGTGAAGACCGCGGGGACGGCCGGCCACCTGGCGATCGAGGTCACACCGCCGGCAGCTGTCCCGGCACGGTGGCAGGAGGCGTGGGTATGGGTGTGGGCATGGGCGTGCGGCGGCTTCCCCTGTCCGGGGTGACGGTGGTCAGCGTGGAGCAGGCCGTGGCGGCGCCCTATGCCACCCGGCAGCTCGCCGACCTCGGCGCGCGGGTCGTCAAAGTGGAGCGGCCGGGCGACGGCGACTTCGCCCGCCGCTACGACGCGGCCGTGCACGGCCACTCCAGCTACTTCGTGTGGCTCAACCGGTCCAAGGAGTCCCTCACCCTGGACCTGAAGGACCCGCGGGGCCGTGAGATCCTCCACGACCTGCTGGACGGGGCCGACGTGTTCGTCCAGAACCTCGCCCCGGGCGCCGCCGGCCGTCTCGGCCTCGGCACGGACGCCCTCACCGGCCGGTACCCCCGGCTGATCCCCTGCACGATCTCCGGCTACGGCACCACGGGCCCCTGGGCCGGCCGCAAGTCCTACGACCTGCTGGTGCAGTGCCAGACGGGCCTGGTGTCCCTGACCGGGACCCCGGAGGCCACCGCCCGCGTGGGCGTCTCCGTCGCCGACATCGCCGCGGGGATGTACGCCTACAGCGGCGTCCTCACCGCCCTGTACACGCGCGCCACCACCGGCACGGTCCATCCCGTGGAGGTGTCGCTGTTCGAGGCGCTGGCCGAGTGGATGGGCCAGCCCGCCTACTACACCCGGTACGGCGGCAGCCAGCCCGCGCGCCTGGGCACGCGGCACGCCACCATCGCGCCGTACGGCGCCTACCGCGCCGCCGACGGCAAGGAGGTGCTGTTCTCCGTCCAGAACGAGCGCGAGTGGGCCGCCCTGTGCGCGGACTTCCTCGGCCGGCCGGAACTGGCCGGCGACCCCCGGTTCGCGACCGGCCCCGACCGGGTCGCCCACCGCGAGGAGCTCGACGCGATCGTCGCGCGGCGGTTCGCGCGGTCGGGCAGCGCGGAGATCCTGAAGGAGCTGGAGGAGATCGGCGTCGCCTGCGCGGGGGTCAACGACGTCGCCGCGTTCCTCGGCCACCCCGTGCTGGCGGCCCGCGACCGCTGGCGGGAGGTGACCGTGCCCGGCGGGGCGACGGTGGAGGCGCTGCTGCCGCCGGCCGACCTCGCCGGCGTACCCGCCCGCATGGACCCCGTCCCGGCCGTCGGGGAGCACACCGACGCCATCCTCGCGGAGCTCGGCCGCGGCCCCGGCGACATCGCGGCGCTGCGCGCGGACGGCGTCGTCTGAGGTCCGAGGGCGCGAGGCCCCCCGCACCGCGAGGACGAGCACGGTGAAGCCGAGCCAGGGGGCGCCGGTCTCGGGCACATGGGCCCCGGACTCGCGCAGGGCGTGCAGGGGGTACTGGGCGCGCGGCACCGGCTTCACGCCGGTGGACAGGGCTCACTTCCCGGAGCCGGGCGCGGGCCGGTCGCCGTGCAGGGCCGCCAGCACGTCGCTGTCCGTCAGCTGCCCGAAGTCGTCGTACCAGAGGCCGACGGCCTGGAACGCGGCCGGCCGGTGCAGGCAGACCACCTCGTCGGCCTCCGCGCGCATCAGCTCCGCCGCCTCGGGCGCGCCGACCGGCACGGCCAGCACGAGCCGCCCGGGGTCCCGGCGCCGCAGGGAGCGCAGGGCCGCACGGGCCGTCGAGCCGGTGGCCAGGCCGTCGTCGACGACGATCACGGTACGGCCCCGCACGTCGGGGGCGGGGCGGCCCTGCCGGTAGCGCTCCTCGCGGCGCCGGAGTTCCGCGCGCTCCCGCGCCACCACGGGGGCCAGCTCGGCCTCGGTGAGGCCCAGTCGGTGCAGGGCGCGTTCGTCGTAGAGCGGGTCGTCGTCGCCGGCGATCGCGCCGATGCCGTACTCCTCCTGGAACGGCGCCCCGATCTTCCGCACGACGAGCACGTCGAGCGGGGCGTCGAGCTCCCGGGCGACCTCGCGCGCCACGGCCACGCCACCGCGCGGCAGCGCGAGGACGACGGGGTCCGGCAGGGCGCCCTCGTCCCGCAGGGCCCGCAGCTTCTCGGCCAGCGCCTGCCCGGCCTGCCGACGGTCGTGGAACCGCATGGCTGCCGTTCCTCCTTCCTCGGCTCCCCCGCCTCCCTGATCCCGGTCCCCCGGTTCCCAGCTCCCCGGTCCCCCGGTTCCCAGGTCCCCGGTCCCCCGGTTCCCCGGCGGATTCCGGCCGCCCCCGGTGTGTCCCCCGCGTACCCTTCGGGGCCGCCTCGATGCGGCGTCCCGGCCTTCGGCCGCGGGGGGTGTTCACCCGTTGGGAGCAGGAGGTGTTTCCGAACGGCCGGTGCAGGCAACCCGGCACCCGGCGCGAGCCACGACCCCCTCGCGCCCCGGCCGGCAGCCCGGCCGACTCGAACGTGACGGGAGTTCCCGGATGACCACTGCCCCCTCCCATCCGCAGCCCGCCCGCTCGGGCCCGCGCATCGGCGTGCTCGGCTCCTACGGCGGTTTCAACATCGGCGACGAGTCGATCCTGACCTGCATCCTGAACTGTCTGCGCGCCCAGCGGCCGGACGCGCACTTCGTCGTCTTCAGCCGGAACGCCGAGCACACCCGCGTCCACCATCCCGACGTCCACGAGGTGCTGGACTGGGAGGGCGTCAGCCGCAACCACGTCTCGGAGGCGCTGACCGGCCTGGACCTGCTGGTGCTGGGCGGCGGCGGCATCCTCTACGACAGCGAGGCGCGCCGCTATCTGCGGCTGGTGCGCACCGCGCAGGACCGGGGCGTGCCGACCTTCGCCTACGCCGTCGGCGCCGGACCGCTGCGGGAGGCGGAGGACCGGGAGGCGGTGCGCACCGTGCTGGCGGACATGGACGACGTGGTCGTGCGGGACCAGGAGTCCAAGCTGGTCCTGGAGGAGGTCGGCCTGGAGCGGGAGGTCACCGTCACCGCCGATCCGGCGCTCCTGCTGACGCCCGAGCCGTTCACCGACGCGATGATGCGCGACGAGGGCGTGCCCACCGACACCCGGCTGGTGGGCATGTCGGTGCGGGAGCCGGGCCGGGCGGCCGAGAAGCTGGACGAGGGCGACTACCACGCGCTGCTCGCCGACGTCGCCGACTTCCTCGTACGGCGGCTCGACGCGCACGTGGTGTTCCTGCCGATGGAGCGGCACGACGTGCGGCACGCGCATGCCGTGCTGTCCCACATGACCGCGCCGGACAAGGGCCGCATCCTGCACGGCGCCTACAGCCCGGGGCAGGTCCTGGGCTTCATGCGCCATCTGGACCTGGCCGTCGGCATGCGGCTGCACTTCGTGATCTTCGCCGCGCTCTCCGGTGTACCGGTGCTGCCGCTGCCGTACTCCGGCAAGGTGTTCGACTTCGCGCGCCGGCTCGGGGCCCCGGCGCTGGTGGGGGTGGCGCGCGAGCAGGCCGGACTGCTGCTGGCGGAGGTGGACCGGCTCTGGGACGAGTACCCGCAGCGCCGCGACGACCTGCGCGGCCGGATGCGGGAGCTGTCCATGCTCGCGCGGGAGACCTGCGTGCGCTGCGGCGTCCTGCTCGACGAGATCGACGGCGGGCGGCGGGAGGGGGCCGCGGAGGCGGAGACGGACGCGAGGGCGGGATCAGGTACGGCCCCGGGGACGGACGCGGGGGCGGGATCAAGGACGGACGCGGGGGCGGATGCCGGGGCGGGCACAGGGACAGGAGCAAGAGCCGGCGCGAAGGCGGGTGCGGAGACGGGCCCGGAGACGGAACCGCCCCGTCCCGCCGAGCCCCGCCCCCTGATCGTCTGACCGCCGCTTCCGCCCGGCGAGGGTCCGGCCGCCGCCCCGCCCGGTGGCGCCCCGCACCGCCGCCGGGCCGCGACGGCCGGGTCCGCGCCATCGTCCGCCGAGGCGCCCGCGCCGGGGCCGCCGGCCCCGGCGCCGAGCCTTTTGCCCGTCCTCCCGAGGAGACCGATGCCGATCCTGGAAGAGCCCCACGAGCCTCGCACGGTCACGCTGCCGGCACGTCCGGCCCGGCACGGCGGGCGCTGTGACGTCCTGGTGGTCGGCGGCGGTCCCTCCGGGTGCGCCGCCGCGGTCGCCGCGGCCGACGCCGGGGCCGACGTGGTCCTGGTGGAGCGCTACGGCTTCCTCGGCGGCAACGCGACCGTGGCGCTGGTGATGCCGCTGATGTCGTTCCACAACGAGCACAAGCAGGCCGCCTTCACCGAGGCCGGGGACAACGCCCGGCTGCTGCCCACCGACCACGGCGAGGGCGAGCCGGTGGTCGCGGGCGTCCTGTGGCAGCTGCTGGACCGGCTCATGGGGCGCGGCGGCTGCCTGCCGCCCTCCCCGAAGACCGGGTACACGGTGCCCTTCGATCCGGAGCTGTTCAAGCTGTCCCTGCTGGAGATGCTGGACGAGGCGGGGGTGCGGATGCTGTTCCACGCCTTCGCCTCCACCGCGCTTCCCTTGGACGACGGCGCCGGCTGGCGGGTGGTGTTCGAGACGAAGTCCGGGCCGGTGGTGATCGACGCCGGGGTGGTGGTGGACGGCACCGGCGACGGCGACGTGGCGGCGGCCTGCGGGGCGTCGTACGAGATCGGCCGGCCGGAGGACGGGCTGGTGCAGCCGATGACCCTGATGTTCCGCGTGGCGGACTTCGCTCGGCCGGACTTCGCCGACTACGTGCGCGCCCATCCCGACCAGTGGCGCGGGGTGCACGGCCTGTGGGACCTGATCGAGGAGGCCAGGGCCGCCGGTGAGCTGCGGCTGCCGCGCGAGGACATCCTGCTCTTCGCGACCCCGCACCCGCGCGAGGTCGCCGTCAACAGCACCCGGGTGACGCGGGTGCTGGGCACCAGCGTGTGGGACCTCACCCGGGCCGAGTACACGGCCCGCCGCCAGCTCGCCCAGATCGACCGCTTCCTGCGCACCCGCGTGCCCGGTTTCGAGGAGTCGTACGTGGTGCAGAGCGGCACCCACATCGGCGTCCGGGAGACCCGGCGGGTGGTCGGCGACTACCAGCTGACCGGTCACGACATCCTGGCCGCCCGCCCGTTCCCGGACGTCGTCGCGCACGGCGCCTACCCGATCGACATCCACAACCCGCGCGGCTCCGGCACCGTGCTGAAGCGGGTACCCAGGGGCCGCTTCTACGACATCCCGCTGCGCTGTCTCGTCCCGAAGGGGACCGACCGGCTGCTGGTGGCGGGGCGCTGCATCTCGGGGACGCACGTGGCGCACTCGTCGTACCGGGTGATGCCGATCGCGATGGCGACCGGGCAGGCCGCGGGCGTGACCGCCGCGCTGACCATCCGCCACGGCAACGGTCCGCGGGGCGTGCCCTACCGGCTGGTGCAGCGGGAACTGCTGCGGCAGGGCGCCCGGCTGCGCACGGGCCCGGGCACGCCGGACTGACGACACCCGGCTGCACACCGGCCCGGGCACGCCTGCATGACGGCACCCGGTCGCGCACCGACCGGGACGCGCCGGTCCGGCGGCGCCCGGCCGCGCACCGCTCCGGGCCCGCCGAGCCACCGAGTTCGCCGGACCGCCGAGTCCACCGAGCTCGGTGGACTCGGCGGTCCGGGGCGGCCTGGGTCAACCGGCCGCGGACCGCAGGTGCTCGTCGCACCACCGCCGGGCGGCGTCGGCGGCCCGGTCCAGGGTGCCGGGCTCTTCGAACAGGTGGGTGGCGCCGGGGACGACGTGCACGGTGTGCGGGGCGCGCAGCCGCCGGGCCGCCTCCTGGTTCAGCCCCAGCACCTGCTCGTCCCTGCCGCCCACGATCAGCAGCACCGGCGCCCGTACGGCGTCCAGGGCGTCACCGGCGAGGTCGGGCCGTCCGCCGCGCGAGACGACGGTGAGCACCCGGTCCGGCCGCTCGGCCGCGGCGGTCAGGGCCGCCGCGGCGCCGGTACTGGCGCCGAACAGGGCGACAGGCAGGCCGCGGGTGCCGGGCGCGTCCGCCAGCCAGTCGATCGCGGCCACCAGGCGGTGGCCCAGCAGGGGGATGTCGAAGCGGTGCTCGGCGGTGAGCACGTCCCGCGCTTCCTCCTCCTCGGTGAGCAGGTCCATCAGCAGCGTGCCGAGCCCGGCGGCGCGCAGTACGCCGGCGACCCTGCGGTTGCGCGGGCTGTGCCGGGAGCTGCCGCTGCCGTGCGCGAAGAGCACGACGGCCCGGGCCCGCTCCGGCACGGCGAGGTCGCCCGCGAGTGCGGCGCCGCCGGCGGGCACCGTGACCGGTCGGGAGACCATCGGTGGCCTCCTTCTCCTCGGGGCCGGCCGAGTCGTTCCGTGGTGATCGCGTCGCCGATCAGGGCGTACGGCCCGGCGGAGGTGGACGGGAAGCCCTCGTCCCGGCGGCACGCGTTCCACGAAGTGTGACGCCGGGCACAGAGGCAACTCCATAGTCGTGCACGGGCGGCGTGACGGCACGGCGGTACGGCGGCACGTCGGCACGGCGGTACGGCGGCACGGCGGTACGGCGGCACGTCGGTACGGCGGCACGTCGGTACGGCGGCACGGCGGTACGGCAAGCAGGGCGGAGCGTCCGCGTCGTACGAGGGCGCGGCGCGCGGCGATCGGACAGGCGGTGAACATGCTCGGGGACACGGGCGACGACAGGCAGGCGCGGGAGCAGGGCGAGAGCGGCCACCGGGCGGTGCCGCACACCGCCGACATCCGCATCGAGGCGTGGGCGGCGAGCCGGGAACGGTGTCTGGCGGAGGCGGTGCTGGCGATGGTCGAGTGCTTCGCCGACGTCTCCGGGGTGCGGCCGACGGCCGTGGACCGGGTGCGGCTGGCCGAGGGCTGCGACGAGGATCTGCTGGCCACGCTGCTGGACGAGGTCATCTTCCGGCTGGAGGTGCACGGCCGGGTGCCCGTGGACGTCGAGGCGGACGAGGACGACGGCGGCCTCGACGTCCGGCTGGCGGTGGCCGGGCTGGACGACGTCGAGCTCACCGGTGCGGCGCCGAAGGCCGTGGCCTGGAACGAGCTGCGGATCGGGCCGGACGCCTACGGGTGGTCGTGCGCGGTGACCGTCGACGCGTGAGCGGCGGGTGCGGAGCGGGCGGGCGGCGGGTGACGGCCGCCCCGGCGGACGTCAGCCCTTGACCACGCCCAGCGGCACCAGCCGGGCCACCGTGCGGCACAGCCCCGCGCGTTCGCTCGCGGCCACCACCGCGCTCACGTCCTTGTACGCCTCCGGCGTCTCCTCGGCCAGGCCGCGCCAGGAGCGCGGGCGCACCGCGATGCCGGCCGCGTCGAGCCGGGCCCGCACCTCCTTGCCGGTCACCGCGCGGGCGGCCTGGTGGCGGCTGAGCACCCGGCCCGCGCCGTGGCAGGTGGAGTGGAAGGCGTCGCCGCCCGGCACCCCGGTCAGCACGTACGAGGCGGTGCCCATGGTGCCGGGGATCAGCACCGGCTGCCCGGACCGGCGCAGGTCGGGCGGCAGCTCCGGGTGGCCCGGCGGGAAGGCGCGGGTGGCGCCCTTGCGGTGCACGCACAGCCGGCGCCGCCCGCGCCCGGCCACCTCGTGGGTCTCGGTCTTGGCGAGGTTGTGGGACACGTCGTACACCAGGGACAGCCGCGCGCCCGCCGCGCGGCGGAACACCTCGCGGGCCGCATGGGTGAGCAACTGGCGGTTGGCGCGGCCGTAGTTGGCGGCGGCGGCCATCGCGCCCAGGTACGCCTGCCCCTCGGGCGAGTCGACCGGGGCGCAGGCCAGCTGCCGGTCGGGGACGGTGATGCCGTACCGGGCCATGGCGCGGTCCATCGCCCGGACGTGATCGGTGCAGATCTGGTGCCCGAGGCCGCGCGAACCGCAGTGGATCATCACGCACACCTGGCCGGCGGCGAGCCCGAAGGCGCCGGCGACCGCTTCGTCGTAGACCTCGGCGACCTGCTGGACCTCCAGGAAGTGGTTGCCCGACCCGAGACTGCCGACCTGGGCGAGGCCGCGCTCGCGGGCCCGTTCGCCGACCTGCGTCGCGTCGGCGCCGGCGACCGCGCCGCCGTCCTCGCAGCGGAGGAGGTCGCGTTCCTCGCCGTACCCCTCCTCGACCGCGTACCGGGAGCCGTCGGAGAGGATCCGCTCCAGCGGTCCGGGGCCGGCCGGCCGCCACACGCCGCCGGGGCCCGCGCCGCGCGGGATCGCCCCGTCCAGGCCGTCCATGACGGCGCCCAGCGCCCGCCTCAGCTCCCGGCCGTCCGCGTCGGCGGCCAGCAGCCGCACCCCGCAGGAGATGTCGAAGCCGACCCCGCCGGGCGAGACGACGCCGCCCTCGTCGACGTCGGTGGCCGCCACGCCGCCGATGGGGAAGCCGTAGCCCCAGTGGATGTCGGGCATGGCGTACGAGGCGCCGACGATGCCCGGCACCGTGGCCACGTTGACGACCTGCGCCAGGGACTTCTCGGCGTCGGCCAGCAGGTCCCGGGAGGCGAACACCACGCCCGGCACCCGCATCGCGCCGTGCGGCTCGATCCGGTAGCGGCAGGGGCGCTCCTCGACCAGTTCCATCGCGACCTCCCGCGACTCGCGTCCCCTCACGTGCCCCTTGTGCCCCCCTCACGTCCCCTCGCCTCCGCGGTACCCGCGCCGGGCGCCGCCATGTCGGGCCGGGCACCCGCAATCCGCCCCGATTCGCCGATTTCATCCGTAACCGCCCCGACTCGCCCTGCCCCGTCCTACCGTGGGGACATGGACGGCGGTGGCACCGTGACGCTGTTCCTGTGCGGCGACGTGATGCTCGGGCGCGGCGTCGACCAGATCCTGGCGCACCCCGGCGACCCGGAGCTGCGCGAGGAGTACGTGCGGGATGCGCGGGCCTACGTCCGGCTGGCGGAGTCGGCCGGCGGCCCCGTGCCCGCGCCCGTGCCGCCCGAGTGGCCGTGGGGCGAGGCGCTGCGCGTGCTGGAGGAGGCCGCCCCGGACGCCCGGATCGTCAACCTGGAGACGGCCCTCACGCGCGGCGGCGCCTTCGCGCCCGGCAAGGCGGTCCACTACCGCATGCACCCCGCCAACCTGCCCGCCCTGACGGTGGCCCGGCCCGACGTGTGCGTCCTGGCCAACAACCACGTCCTGGACTTCGGCCGCGCGGGCCTGGCCGAGACCCTCGGCACGCTGGCGGGCGCGGGGCTGCGCACGGCGGGCGCGGGCCGCGACGCCGCCGAGGCGTACGCGCCCGCGGTGGTCCCGCTGGGCGGCGGCGGCCGGCTGCTGGTGTTCGCCCTCGGGACGCGGTCAAGCGGCATCCCCGCCGGGTGGGCGGCGACCGCCGGCCGGTCCGGTGTCGCGTACGTGGCCGAGCCGACGCCCGCGGCGGCCGAGGCCGTCGTCCGGCGCGTACGGCGGGCCGGGCGGCCCGGCGACATCGTGGTGGTGTCCGTGCACTGGGGGTCGAACTGGGGGTACCGGGTGCCCGCGGAGCAGGTCCGGTTCGCGCACGCCCTGGTGGACGGCGGGGTCGACGTCGTGCACGGCCACTCCTCGCACCACCCCCGCCCGCTGGAGGTGTACCGCGACCGCCTGGTGCTGTACGGCTGCGGCGACTTCGTCGACGACTACGAGGGCATCACGGGCTACGAGGAGTACCGGGACGACCTGCGGCTCGCCCACCTGGTGACGGTCGCGGCGGGCACCGGCCCGGACGCCGGACCGGGGACCGGCCGGGACTCCGGACGGGACGCCGGGCGGTTGCGCGCGCTGCGCATGGTGCCGCTGCGGGTGCGGCGGATGCGGCTGGAACAGGCGTCCGGGGAGGACCGCGCCTGGCTGCGGGCGACGCTGGACCGGGTGAGCGCGGGGGTGCGCGTGCTCCTGGCGGCCGACGGCGCGCTCACCGTCGCGTGGGACGGCGGGCGGACCGGGCAACGGGAGGGATGAGGAGCGGGGAGCGAGGCGGACGCGGCCCGGGGGTCCAAGGGCCCAGGGGTGAGGGGCCGAGCGGGGTCAGCCCGCCCAGGCCACGAGGCGGTCCCGGGTCTCGGGCGCCCGCAGCTGCGCGAGCGACGCCTTCTCCAGCTGGCGTACGCGCTCCCGGGTCAGGCCCACGTGCCGGGCCACCTGTTCCAGGGTGCGCGGCCGTCCGTCGTGCAGGCCGTAGCGCAGGCTGAGGATCAGGGCCTCGCGGGGCGCCAGCGTGCCGACGGCTTCGCGCAGCTCCTCGGCGAGCGCCTGGTACTCGGCGACCTCCGGCGCCTGGAGGACCTCGGTGTCGGGGATGAGGTCGCCGACCACGGTCTCGCCGGTGTCGTCGACCGGGGTGTCCAGGCTGACCGCGTCCCGCCCGACCCGGCGCAGCCAGACGACCTTGTCCTCGGCCAGACCGCTCTCCCGGGCCACCTCCCGCGCGGTCGGTTCGCGCTCCAGGTCCAGCCGGAGACGGCGTTCGACCTTGCCGAGCTTGTGCAGCTGCTCCACGACGTGCATGGGCAGCCGTACCGTCCGCGCGTGCGTCGCCACACCGCGTTCGATCGCCTGGCGGATCCACCAGGTGGCGTACGTCGAGAACTTGAACCCCTTGGTGTGGTCGAACTTCTCCACCGCCCGGATCAGCCCCAGGTTGCCCTCCTGGATGACGTCCAGCAGGGGCAGGCCCCGGTGGGCGTGCCGCTTGGCCATCGCGACCACCAGCCGCAGGTTGGCCCGCACCATGTGGTCCTTGGCCTCCTGCCCGTCGCGGACGGCCTCCTGGAGCGCCCGGCGGCGCTCGGGCGACGGCGCGGGCTCGCCCACGTCGGCCTGCTCCAGTTCCTCCAGGGCCCGTATCCCGGCCTCCATGCGCCGGGCCAGCCGCACCTCGTCCTCCGCGGTGAGCAGCGGGGTGGCCCCGATCTGGGTCAGGTACTGGCCCAGCAGGTCGGGTTCCTCGTACGGCTCGGGGACCCGGTTGCGCAGCCGTGCGGGGTGGGCGGGGGCCCGGCGGGACTCACGGGCCGCCACGGCGGTTTCTCCCTGGGGAGACATCTCGTACGCCTCCGTCTCCTCCTCGTACCGGAGGATCACGGGTACCCCGGCATCCCCGGGGCCGAACCGGACAGGCACACGGAGTCTGCCGTCACCCACACCCCCACATGTGCCCGATATGACGGAATCGTCCGGGGTACTCCGAGCCCATGACAGGTATCGAGCTCAGCAGCAGCGCGTTCAACGACCACTCCTTCATCACCCGGCGGTACGCGTACGAGGGGGAGAACGTCTCCCCTCCCCTGGCCTGGAGCGGTGTGCCGGACGACGCGGCCGAACTGGTCCTGCTGTGCGAGGACCCCGACGCGCCGTCGGGCACGTTCGTGCACTGGGTCGTGGTCGGTGTCGATCCCCGCAGCGACGGTGTCGCCGCGGGCCGGTGCCCGCCCGGCGGCACCGAACTCGTCAACGGGTACGGCGAACAGGGCTGGGGCGGCCCGCATCCCCCGCCGGGGGACGAGGCGCACCGCTACTTCTTCCGGCTCTACGCCCTGAGGGAGCCGTGTGTGCTGCCCGACGCGCCCGGCGCCGACGAGGTGCACCGGGCGGTGGACGAACGGCAGCTCGCGAACGGCACCCTGGTCGGGCTGTACCGGCGCTGACCGGCTCCCCGGGGCGCGGCCGGGCACCCGCCGCGCGGCCCGTGCCACCCGCGCCCACCACCCACCGCCCACCACCCACCGCTCACCACCCACCGCTCACCACCCACCGCTCACCACCCACCGCTCACCGTCCACCGCCGATTCGGCCGGGGGCCGAGGGCAGCCGGAGGGGGCGGTATCCGGTGGAAGGCGGACGGTGGCCGTGGCGGGCCGCAAGGAGCAGGGCACACGGTCGCACGGCCCCGGCCGTGCCGGTCATGGCCGTCACCGCTGCGACGGCGGCGCGCGCCGGGCTCACGCCCGGCCGTCGTGCTCAGACGGACGCCTGGTCGCTGTCCTTCAACGCTCCCCAGCCGTGCCAGCGCTCCACCTCGATCCAGGCGCTGACCCGGGCGCGGTCCCGGTCCGGGTAGGGCTTGCCGGTGTAGTGCCCGGAGAGGCGGTCGATGTCGGCCAGCGCGTCGTCGTCCCGCAGCGCGGTGACGCGGCCGATGAGGGTCACGTGCGTGTACCAGTCGTCCTTGTCCAGGACGGTGAGGGTCACGCGCGGGTCGCGGCGCAGGTGCTTCAGGCGTACCCGGCCCCCGTCGAGGTTGATCAGCACCCGGCCGTCCTCCCACAGGTACCAGGTGGGGGTGGACACGGGGGTGCCGTCCGAGCGCAGGGTGGCCATGACGCACGGGTTGGGCCGGCGCAGCAGGTCGACTGCCTCGGGCGGCAGGGGCGGCTTGGACATGCGGAATCCTTTCTGTCACGTCTGACGTCTGTCACGTCATGCCGGCGCGGCGTCTCCGCCGCGCCCTTCTTGTCGGTTCCTTCCCGCCGGTTCTTTCCTGTCGGTCCTTTCCCGTCAGTTCTTTCCTGCCGGGACTTCTCCGTCAGGTCTTTCTCCCGGCTCTCACCTGACCGGCCCCGCATCCTCACCGGCGGGCCCTCACGCCGACGGCTTCTCCTCGAAGCTCGCGAAGTAGGCCGCGGCCATGTCCTCGTCGCCGTGCCCCTGCGCGGCGGCGCGGGCGAACCGCCGCGCGCTCGCGGCGGCGACGTCGAGGCGGACGCCGTGCCGCTCACCGGCCTCGACGATGAGCCGGGCGTCCTTCTCGGCCGTACCGACCGCGAACTGGGCCGGAGACAGCCGGCCGTCCAGGATGAGCGCGGCCTTGGCCCGCAGGTACCCCATGTCGAGCGGCCCATCGGCGATGACGTCGAAGAAGCTTTGCGGGTCCACGTCCAGTGCCCCGGCCAGGGCCAGCACCTCGCCGACCGCGTTGGTGGTGGCGATGACCCAGCTGTTGGCCACCAGTTTCAGCCGGGTGGCGCTGCCGGCCGCGCCGTCCTCGCCGGTCCACACCGTACGGGTCCCGACGGCGTCGAAGACGGGCGTCACCGTGGCCCGCCCCTCGGCCGGTCCGGCGGCCAGGACGACGAGTCGACCCTCCTCGGCGGGCTGGCGGGTGCCGAGTACGGGGGCGTCGTAGAAGACGAGAGCGTGCTCGCGGGCGAAGGCGGCCAGGTCGGCGATCGCCTCGATGCCGGCGGTGGTCGACTGCACCCACGCGGTGCCGGGGCGCAGGGCGGGCGCGGCCTGGCGCATGGCGTCGAGGGCGGCCGGGCCGTCGTACAGCATGGTCAGGACGGCGTCGGCGCCCTCCACGGCCTCGGCGGGGGTGCCGGCGACGCGCACGCCGTCGGCCGCCAGCGGCTCGGCCTTGTCCCGGGTCCGGTTCCAGGCGCGGACGGCGTGGCCGGCGCGGGCGAGGTTGCGGGCCATCGCGGCGCCCATGATGCCGGTGCCCAGGACGCTCACGGTGAGCTGGTCGGTCATGTCGCTCTGCTTCCTGTCGTCGTGGTGTCGTGCATGATCGCTGGCGACCAGCCTGCCATCCACCGACGAGGCCGGATGCGGCGGGAGTCGCGCACCCGTCACCCAGCCCACCCGCCCACGTCCCCACGTGCCCCTGGCTCGAGTTCTGCCCTCCACCCGGTCACCAGGAGGCGCCGGATGGCGTGAACGGCCACGAGCAGGTCCGGCTGTGGCGGGCCGAGAGCGGGCCGGCCGGGTGATGGCGGCCGCCGCCGGGGCCCCTCGCTGGAGCCCCGGCGGCGAGCGACGTCAGGCGAGCGACGTCAGGCGGACCGGCTGACGTCGTCGAAGTCGGTCGAGGCCGACAGCTCGGCCCATGCCAGCATCTCGCGCTCGAAGGCGTCGCGTCCGGCCCGGACGAGCCGGAGCGCGTCGGTGCCGAGCAGCAGACGCGTCGGCGGCTGACCGGCCGCCACGATGCGCAGCACCGCGGCCGCGGCCTTGTCCGGGTCGCCCGGCTGGCGCCCGCTGCCGTGGATGCGCCGGGCGCGCAGCGGCTCGAACAGCTCGTCGTAGTCGGGGATCGAACGGGGCGCGCGGATCATCGAGCGGCCGGCCCAGTCGGTCCGGAAACTGCCCGGCTCGACGGCGGTGACATGGATGCCGAAACCGGCGACTTCCTTGCCGAGCGTTTCGAGGATGCCCTCCACCGCGAACTTGCTGCCGTGGTAGAAGCTGAGGCCCGGCATGGTGATCAGCCCGCCCATCGAGGTGACGGCGATGATGTGGCCCGAACGGCGCTCCCGCATGTGCGGCAGCACGGCCTTGATCACCGCTACGGTTCCGTAGACGTTCACCTCGAACTGACGGCGGAGGTCGTCCATCGACGACTCCTCGAAGAGGCCGTCATGGCCGTACCCGGCGTTGGCGACGAGTACGTCGACCGGGCCCAGGTCGCGCTCGGTCTCGTCCACGACCGTGTCCACCGCGTCGTGGTCGGTCACGTCCAGGATGCGGGCGTGCGCGTCGCCGGCGAGCGCCTCGAAGGCCCGTGCGTCGGCGGGCGTGCGCACCGTGCCCACCACCCGGTGGCCCGCGGCCAGCGCCGCGCGCCCGAGTGCGCGGCCCAGGCCGGTGCTGACGCCGGTGATCAGGAATGTCTTGGTGTCCGACACAGGAGTTCCCTTCGTGCGATGCGAACAGAGGCCGCCCGGGGCGGTCGGGCCCCGGGCGGCCTCGACACGTTCCACTCCAGCACCGGAATCGGCTGCCGGCCGGCTTCCGGGGGGTCCGCTTCGCCCCGGGGACAGCCGGACCGGGGGACTGCCAGTCCCCCTTTCCCGGGCCGTCGGGCCGATCTCGGGCCCTATCGTGAACGCATGGACCGCAACACAGCTCTCGGTGAGTTCCTCCGCTCCCGGCGGGCACGGATCACCCCGCGCCAGGCGGGCCTGTCCGACGACGGCGGCCCTCGGCGCGTGCCGGGACTGCGCCGCGAAGAGATCGCGCGACTGGCGGGCGTGAGCGTCGACTACTACGTGCGCCTGGAGCGCGGACGTCGGCTGAACGTCTCCGAAACCGTGCTGGACGCCATCTCCCGCGCACTGCGCCTCGATCCCGTCGAACGCGCCCATCTGTTCCAGCTCGCCAAGCCCGCCGCGGGCAGGCCCCGCCGCACGGTGACGCGTCCGCAGCCGGTCCGCCCGGGGCTGCGCGACCTGCTCCGGATCCTCGACCACACCCCCGCCCTCGTGCTGGGGCGGCGACTGGACGTCCTCGCGTCCAACCGGATGGCGCGCGCGCTGCTCACCGACTTCGACGCGCTGCCGCACCGCGAGCGGAACCTGGTGCGGTTCATGTTCTGCGACGAGACCGCCCGCTCGCTGTACACCCACTGGGAGACCCACGCCCAGGACATCGTCGCCTCGCTCCGGCGCGACGCCGGACGCCACCCCGACGATCCGCTGCTGGCCGAACTCGTCGGCGAACTCTCGATCGCGGACGAGGACTTCCGCCGCTGGTGGGCCGACCAGAACGTGTACCGGCACACGCACGGCAGCAAACACTTCCACCACCCGGTCGTCGGCCCGCTCACCCTCCACTACGAGTCCCTCACCCTGCCCGCCGACCCGGACCAGCGGCTGAGCGTCTACACCGCCGAGGCAGGCTCGGGCTCCGAAGAAGCCCTTCGGCTGCTGGACGCGTGGGTACGGCAGCCCGAGACCTCGCGCGGGCAGCACGCAGACCGTTAGAGGGTGGAACTCGAACTGGGCGAATACCCGTTAGGCGAATACCCGTGCGAACGTCTCGCGGACCACGTTCCCCGGCGTGCGGTCCAGGATTCCGAACACCACGTGTTCGAACGTCGAGGCGAACCTCCCGCCTGGCCCGAGCAGGGCCCGGAACGCTCCGGCCACCTGTGCCGGGTCGTTCCGGAACACTCCGCAGCCCCACGCTCCCAGCACCAGGCGGCGGTAGCCGTGCGCGGCGGCCGTCTCCAGGATCCGCTCGGCGCGGACGGCCAGGGCCCGCGGCAGTTCGGCGGCGCGTTCCGGTGCCGTCCGCAGCACCACGCCCGCGTTGGGCGCCGCCGCGGTGAGGAATCCGGCGGTGTACGGCTCGTCCAGCAGACGGCCCCGGTCGTCCCGGAAGACGGGCACCGCGGGGGTGTGGACGACACGGTCGGTGTAGAACGGGTCGCGGTGGGCGCGGTGGTGGTCGTAGAACGCGCGGGCCCGCAGCAGGCACGTGTACAGCGCGGAGGCCCGGCACAGCGCCTCCTCCTGGGCCTGGGCCCCGTTGAGGTAGCCGCCGCCCGGGTTCCGCGCCGAGGCGAAGTTCAGGACGGCCACCCGGTCGCCGAGGCGCCGGGCGGCCTCCAGGCTGCTCTCGCCCGTGACCTCGAAACGCGTCCGCAGGGGAGGCGCCGCCGGGAGGGGGGTGACGGGTTCCGGTCCGTACATCCGGGTGCCGGTGCGGGCCGCCTCGGTCTCCGCCGCGATCGACACCGTGTGCCCGCCGGGCGCGCGGTACCGGCCCGCCGCGACGATCTGCTCCGTCTGCTGTGCGAGGCTCCGCAGGCGCGCGCTCACGGCGCCACCCCCGTATCGCCCGCCCCCGTACCGGCCGTCCCCGTACCTGCCGCTCCCGTGCCTGGCGCTTCCGTGCCGGCCGCCCCGCGCTCCCCCGTCGTGCTCACGTACGCATCCTGAGCGATCCTGGTCCTGCGGCGCAACGGGGTTTCCCCGTCCCGGAAACGCCTGGAAAAGCCGGCGGAAACGGCCCGGAAGCCGCTGCGGCCGGCCCCCGGACGTCCCGGTACGCGCCCTTGTGCCGAGCCGCGCGAAGGTCTTGGGTGGGACGAGTGTGCCGCTCCGGACCGCCGGACCCGGAGCGACGGCGTGCTGGCATCTCAGGAGGATCCCGACATGTCCGAACCGGTCAGCAATCCGGTGGGCGGCTGTACGGAGCCGCCCGCCGCCGTCACCGAAGCGGAGGCCGAGGACCTGATCCGCGGCATCTGTTTCAAGACCGGACCGCCGCGGCGCCTCGGCGTCGAAGTGGAATGGCTCGTCCACGAGCTGCGCACCCCGCGGCTCCCCGTGACACCCGAACGACTCGAAGCGGCCTACGCCGCACTGCGGACCGTGCCCCTGAGGTCGGCGCTCACCGTCGAGCCCGGCGGCCAGCTGGAGCTGAGCTCGCCGCCCGCCGCCTCGCTGACGGAGTGCGTCACCACCGTCTCCGCCGACCTCGCCGCCGTCCGCGCAGCCCTGCGTGAGGACGGACTCCGTCTCGCCGGCTACGGCCACGACCCCTGGCACCCGCCCCGCCGGTTCCTGCACCGGCCGCGCTACGACGCCATGGAGACCTGCCTGGACCGCACCGGCCCGGCCGGCCGCGCCATGATGTGCGCCTCGGCCTCGGTGCAGGTGTGCCTGGACGCCGGGTACGAGGAGCCGGGCGTCCTCGGCCATGTGCGGCGCTGGTGGCTGGCCCACCGGCTGGGCCCGGTCCTGGTGGCCGCGTTCGCCAACTCGCCGCTGGCCGGCGGGCGCCCCACCGGCTGGCGGTCCACCCGGCAGCTGCGCTGGGAGCAGATCGGCGCCGGGCGGGCGGGCGGCCCCCCGCTGGACGCCGATCCGCGCGGCGCCTGGACCCGGCATGCGCTGGACGCCCCGGTGATGTGCGTGCGGCGGGACGGCGGGCCGTGGGAGGTGCCCGACGGGCTGTCCTTCCGGGAGTGGATCCGGTCGCGCGGGCCCCGGCCGCCGACCCGGGACGACCTCGGCTACCACCTCACCACACTGTTCCCGCCGGTGCGCCCGCGCGGCCATCTGGAGCTGCGCATGATCGACGCGCAGCCCGGCGACGACGGGTGGCAGGTGCCGCTCGCCGTGACGGCGGCGCTGTTCGACGATCCGGAGGCCGCCGAGACCGCCTACCGGGCGGTGAAGCCGCTCGCCGAACGCGCCCCGGACCGGCCCGCCCCGCACAACGCGCTCTGGCGCGACGCGGCCCGGCACGGTCTCGCCGACCCCGAGCTGCGCGAGGCGGCCGTCGTCTGCTTCACCGCGGCGCTCGCGGCCCTGCCCCGCCTCGGCGCCACCACCGAGATCACGGACGCCGTCGCGGCGTACCTGGACCGCTACGTCCTGCGGGGCCGCTGCCCCGCCGACGACCTGCTGGACGGACCGGACGGCACACACCGCCGCCCGCACGGGAAGGACATCCGCCCATGACCGACCCCGCCCTCGACGCCGAAGCCCTCCGCGAACGGGCGCTGACCACGCTGGTCACCGCCCGCGACCGCACCACGCTGCTGACCGGCTGTGTGGAGGACCCCGATCTGACCGCCCAGCACTCCCCGCTGATGTCGCCGCTGGTGTGGGACCTGGCGCACATCGGCAACCAGGAGGAGCAGTGGCTGCTGCGGGCCGTCGCCGGCCAGGAGGCGCTGCGGCCCGAGATCGACAGCCTGTACGACGCCTTCGAGCATCCGCGGGCCGAGCGCCCCCGGCTGCCGCTGCTGCCGCCCGCCGAGGCCCGCCGGTACGCGGCCGAGGTGCGCGTCCGCGCCCTGGACGTGCTGGAGCGCACCGCCTTCGACGGGTCGCGGCTGACGGCGGCCGGGTTCGCCTTCGGGATGATCGCCCAGCACGAACAGCAGCACGACGAGACCATGCTGATCACCCATCAGCTCCGCAAGGGACCACGGGCGCTCACCGCTCCGGACCCCGACCCGGTACCGCTGTTCACCGGGCCGTCCGAAGTCCTCGTCCCCGGCGGGCCGTTCACCATGGGCACCTCCACCGAGCCGTGGGCGCTGGACAACGAACGCCCCGCGCACCGGCGCGAGGTGGCGCCGTTCTGGATCGACACCACGCCGGTGACGAACGCCGCGTACCAGGCGTTCGTCGCGGACGGCGGCTACGACGACCCGCGCTGGTGGCAGCCGGAGGGCTGGGACCACATACGGCGGCACTCGATCTCCGCGCCGCTGTTCTGGCGCCGCGACGGCGGGCAGTGGCTGCGGCGCCGCTTCGGCGTCACGGAGGTGGTGCCGCCCGACGAGCCGGTGCTGCACGTGTGCTGGTACGAGGCCGACGCCTACGCCCGCTGGGCCGGGCGGCGGCTGCCCACCGAGGCCGAGTGGGAGAAGGCGGCGCGCCACGACCCGGCCGGCGACCGCTCGACGCGCTACCCGTGGGGCGACGCCGACCCGGGCCCCGAGCACGCCAACCTGGGCCAGCGGCACCTGCGGCCCGCGCCCGCCGGAAGCTACCCGGCCGGTGCGTCGCCGCTCGGCGTACGGCAGCTGATCGGTGACGTGTGGGAGTGGACGGCGAGCGACTTCCTGCCGTACCCCGGTTTCCGGGCGTTCCCGTACCGGGAGTACTCGGAGGTGTTCTTCGGGCCCGGGTACAAGGTGCTGCGCGGCGGTTCGTTCGCCGTGGACCCGGTGGCCTGCCGGGGCACCTTCCGCAACTGGGACCATCCGATCCGGCGGCAGATCTTCTCCGGGTTCCGCACGGCCCGCTCGCAGGACGCTGCCTGATGTGCCGTCACCTCGCCTACACCGGGCCCGCCGAGCCGCTCGGCGCGCTGCTCGTGGCGCCGCCGCACGGCCTGTACCGCCAGTCGTGGGCGCCGCGGCGGCAGCGGCACGGGACGGTCAACGCCGACGGGTTCGGGGTCGGCTGGTACGCCGAGGGGGACCCGGTGCCGGCCCGGTACCGCCGGGCCGGACCCGTCTGGGCGGACCGGTCCTTCGCCGACCTGGCCCGGGTGGTGCGCACGACGGCGCTGCTCGGCGCGGTGCGCGACGCCACCCTGGCGGGTGCGGACGCGGAGGCCGCGGCGGCGCCGTTCGCCGCGGGCAGGTGGCTGTTCAGCCACAACGGGGCCGTGGCGGGCTGGCCGGGCTCGCTCGCCCCGCTCGTGCGCACCCTGCCGCCCGAGGAGGTGCTGGCGCTGGAGGCCCGCACCGACTCCGCGTTCGTGTGGGCGCTGGTCCTGAACCGGCTGCGCGGCGGCGACGCGGGACCCCGGGCGCTGGCCGGCACGGTCGCCGAGGTCGCCGCGGCGGCCCCCGCCTCCCGGCTGAACCTGCTCCTCACCGACGGCGCCACCATCGCCGCCACCGCCTGGGGCGACACCCTGTGGTACCTGGTCCGGCCCGGCGGCGGCACCGTCGTGGCCTCCGAGCCCTACGACGACGATCCGCGCTGGCGGGAGGTCCCTGACCGCACCCTGCTCGCGGCGGACCGCACCGGCGTCCGGCTCACCCCGCTGAAGGACCCCGGAGCGGACGCACCCGCGCCCGCACCCGCCGAGCCGGCCGCCGCCCCCGCCGAGCAGGCACCCGCATCCGCACGCACCCCCGTACCTGAAAAGGAGCCCCGTACGTGAGCCCGTTCCGTCTCTCCCGCATGCTGCCCGAGGACGCCACGGGCGCCGCTCTGCGCGCCGACGTCCTGGAGGGCCTGACCGGCACGCCGAAGACGCTGCCGCCGAAGTGGTTCTACGACGCGCGCGGCAGCGAGCTGTTCGAGCGGATCACCGAGCTGCCCGAGTACTACCCCACGCGCGCCGAGCGCGAGATCCTCGCCGCCCGGGCCGGAAAGATCGCCGCGGCGGCCGGCGCCCGCACCCTGGTGGAGCTGGGCTCCGGCTCCTCCGAGAAGACCCGGTACCTGCTCGGCGCCCTCACCGGCCTGCGCGTCTACGTGCCGGTCGACGTCAGCGAGAGCGCCCTGACGGGGGCCGGGCGGGCGCTCGCCGCCGAGCGGCCGGAGCTGGAGGTGCACGCGCTGCTCGCCGACTTCACCGCCGGGCTGACCCTGCCGGACACCCCGGGACCGCGGCTGGTGGCGTTCCTCGGCGGCACGATCGGCAACCTGCTGCCCGCCGAGCGCGCCGCGTTCCTGGCCTCCGTGCGCGCCCTGCTGTCCCCGGGCGACGCGCTGCTGCTGGGCACGGACCTGGTCAAGGACGAGGGGGTGCTGGTGCGGGCGTACGACGACGCGGCGGGGGTGACGGCCGCGTTCGACAAGAACGTCCTCGCGGTGGTCAACCGGGAGCTGGGAGCCGACTTCGATCCCGCCGCCTTCGACCACGTGGCGCTGTGGGACGCCGAACGGGAGTGGATCGAGATGCGGCTGCGCTCCCGTACCGCGCAGACGGTGAAGGTCCCGGCCCTGGATCTGGCCGTGGACTTCGCGGCGGGCGAGGAGCTGCGCACGGAGGTGTCGGCGAAGTTCCGCGAGGAGGGCGTGCGCGGCGAACTGGCCACGGCGGGACTGGAGCTGACCCACTGGTGGACCGACGGCGGGGGCCGTTTCGCCCTGTCGCTGAGCGTGGTGCGCTGATCCGCTCCGCGCCCGCCACCGGGCTCAGAGCCCCGGACAGAAGGGGCTCTTACTCCGCGCCGGGGTCCAGCAACTCGGTGATGCGGCGGGAGGCCCGGCGGGCCTCCGTCTGCGGATCGCCCCCGGTGAGCACCTTCGTCATGTACTCCTTGATCGGGTTGTCCGCCTCGACCGCGCCCCACCGGGGCGTGGTCGGGGTGGCCCGGCCCTGCGCGGCCCCGGCCGCCATGGCCTCGACGCCCTCTCCGCCCGCGACGGCCTTTGCGAGCGACTTCTTGTTGGGCACGTAGTTCATGGTGCGGGCCAGGTCGGTGTTCCACCGGGTGCCCGCGAGCGCCTCCACCACGGCGATGGCGCCGTCCCGGTTGTCGGTGTTGCGCGGGACGACCAGGTCGGAGCCGCCGGTGAAGACCGCGCCGGGCTTGCCGGCGGTCCTGCCGGGCACCGGGAAGAAGCCCAGCTTGCCCTCCAGGTCCGGGTTCTCGCGCACGATGGCGTGGGCGAGGCCCGGCACCGCCACGATCTGCGCGACCCGGCCCCGGGCGAACACGCCCGCCTGGGGCGGGTGTTCCTCGTCGGCGTCGGCCGGGCCGTCGCCGAGCGCCTGGAGCCGGCGGTAGAAGTCCATGCCGCGCAGCGCGGCCGGGCTGTCCAGCGCGCCTTCCCACACGCCGCCGCCGCGCTGCCGGGCCAGGTCGCCGCCCTCGTCCCAGATGAAGCCGGAGAGGGTGTACCAGTCCTGTCCGGCCAGGTAGATGCCCTGGTTGCCGCCCGTGTCGAGCCGTTCGGTGAGGGTGAGCCACTCGTCGCGGGTGCGGGGCGGGGCGGTGATGCCGGCCTGTGCGAACAGGTCCTTGCGGTAGATGACGACGCGGTTGGCCGCGTACCAGGGGATGCCGTACTGCTGGGACATCCACTGCCCGGGTTCGGCCAGGCCCGGCAGCCAGTCGCGGATGCCCCAGTCCCGCATCGCCTCCAGCGTCAGGTCGTGCAGCCGGCCGCCCTCCGCGTACTGGGTGACCTGGGTGTTGCCGACCTCGATGACGTCGGGGCCGTCCTTGCCCTCCCCCTCCGTCTCCAGCGCGGCCTGCACCTTCTCGCCGATGCCGGTCCACTGCTGGATGCGGATGTCGAGGCCGAGGCCGGGGTGGGCGCGTTCGAAGTCCTCGGTGAACCGCCGCAGGAAGTCCGGGGAGGCGCTGTCCTTCATCAGCCACACGGTGACGGCGCGCCGCTCGGTGCCGCCGCCCTGCGGCAGCAGGCCGCAGCCGCCGAGCAGGGAGGCGGAGACACAGACGAGGGCGAGGAGGCGACGTCTCACGAGGGTTCCTGTTCTGACAGGGGCAGGCGTGGAGGAGACCCGGCGTGGGGGGGGACGAGCACCAGGGCTCGTACGGGTGTGCTGGATTTTGGTATGGACCAATGCGGAGGTCAAGGGCCGGCGGGCGGCGGAGCCGACGCCTCGCGCTCCGCCGCAGCTTGGGGCACGGTGGAGTGACGCGCGCCACACGCGCCCCGGCCGTCACCGCTGAGCGGAGAGGAGCACCCGCATGTCGAACCACACCTACCGGGTCACGGAGATCGTCGGCACCTCGCCCGAGGGCGTCGACCAGGCCGTCCGCAACGGCATCTCCCGCGCCTCGCAGACCCTGCGGAACCTGGACTGGTTCGAGGTGACACAGGTGCGCGGGCAGATCCACGACGGCCGGGTCGCACACTGGCAGGTCGGCCTGAAGGTCGGCTTCCGCCTGGAGGACGCGACCTGACCGCCCCCCCCCTCGCCCCGCGGCCCTTCGATCCCCCCTCGCCCCCTCTCGATCCGCCCCTTCGATCCGCGCCTTCGGTCCACGGCCCGGCACCCTTGAGGCCCGGCTCAGGTCCGCCCGTCCCGCTCCTGCGCCGCCTCCAGCTCCGCCGACCGGGCCGCCCAGGACGCCCGTACGACGGTGAAGCCGGCCCGTTCTGCGTCCTCGCAGACGAGTTCGTCGTCGTCGACGAGGACGCGGATCTCCCGGGCGCGGGAGAGCCGCCGCAGGATTTCCAGCTTGGTGCGCCGGGCCGGCCGGCGGTCGTCGTCGCGCCGCATGTACACGCGCCCCGGGGGCAGGCCGTGCGCGGCCAGCCAGTCGAGCGTGTCGCGCCGGCAGCGCTCGGGGCGCCCGGTCAGGTAGACGACCTCGCACTCCCCGGCGCTCGCCCGGGCCAGGGCGACGCCTTCGGCGAGCGGCGGGTCCTGGGGCGCGGCGGCGAAGAAGGCGTCCCAGTCGCGCGGCCTGCGCTCCAGGAACCGCTGCCGGTGCGCGGTGCCGGCGAGGGTGTTGTCCAGGTCGAACACGGCCAGCGGGGGCCTGGTGCCATCGGTCACGCACCCACCCTAGGCCCCGGCCGCCACCTCCGGGCCCGCCCGGCGGCACCCGTAATTGTTAATGGGATCCATTTTCATGTAGCGTCCTGGACGGCTACGACCGAGAAGGAGTCCCATGGCTGTCCCGAAGCGGAAGATGTCCCGCAGCAACACCCGTCACCGCCGCGCCCGGTGGAAGGCCGCCACGCCCGCGCTGGTGCCGGTCACCGTCGGCGGCGTCCGTCACCTCGTGCCGCAGCGCCTGGTGAAGGCGTACGAGCGCGGTCTGCTGCGCCCCGGGGACTGACCGGATGCCGCACGACCGACTCGGCCGGCCCGGCCGGCTGCCCGTCACCGTCCTGTCCGGGTTCCTCGGGGCGGGCAAGACCACCCTGCTCAACCACGTCCTGGCGGGCCGCGAGGGACTGCGCGTCGCCGTGATCGTCAACGACATGAGCGAGATCGACATCGATGCCGCCCTGGTGCGCGGCGGCGGGGCCGCCCTGTCACGGACGGAGGAACGCCTGGTCGAGATGACCAACGGCTGCATCTGCTGCACGCTGCGCGACGACCTGCTGGAGGAGGTGGCGCGGCTGGCCCGCGAGGGCCGCTTCGACCACCTCCTGATCGAGTCGTCGGGCATCTCCGAGCCGATGCCCGTGGCCGCCACCTTCGCCCTCGCCCGCGACGACGGCGCCACCCTCGGCGAGATCGCCCGCCTCGACACGATGGTCACGGTCGTGGACGCGGCGAACTTCCTGGCCGAGCTCCGGTCCGGTGACGACCTCGCCGAGCGCGGCCTCGCCCCGTACGAGGACGACGAGCGCACGGTGAGCGATCTCCTCGTGGACCAGGTGGAGTTCGCCGACGTCCTGGTCCTCAACAAGCTCGACCTGGTCGGCGAGGAGCCGGCGGCCCTGCTGCGGGCGGCGCTCGGCCGCCTGAACCCGGCGGCCCGGATCGTGCCGGCCGTGCACGGGCGGGTGGACCTGCGCGAGGTGCTCGGCACCGGCCTGTTCGACCTGGAGCGCGCCCAGCAGGCCCCGGGCTGGGTGCGGGAGCTCAACGGCGACCACGTCCCGGAGACGGAGGAGTACGGGATCTCCTCCACCGTCTTCCGCTCCCCGCGGCTGTTCCACCCGGGGCGGCTGTGGCGGTTCGTCACCGAGGAGCTGGACGGCGGGTCCTTCGGGCGGGTGCTGCGCTCCAAGGGGTTCTTCACCCTGGCCGGCCGCGCGGGGGTGACGGGGCTGTGGTCGCAGGCCGGCTCGGTGGCCCGCTTCGAGCCGTCCGCCGCCCGCGACCCCGGCGCCCCGTACGCGCAGGAGCTGGTGTTCATCGGGACGGAGCTGGACGCCAGGGCGCTGCGCGCCGCGCTGTCCGGCTGCCTGCCGGCCCCGGGCGAGGACGTTCCCGCCGAGGACCCGTTCCCGGCGTGGGACACCCACGGCGCCGACGGCGCCTGCGACCACGAGCACCCGGTCCCGGCCGGTGACGGCGGGAATGCGGCGGCGCGTCAGGCGTTGAACCCCGTGTGAACTCCTTGATCGCCCGGACCCGTTTCTCCGTCCTCGACCGCTCCCGCACCCGCGAGGGCCACACGCACGCCGAGGCGCTGCGTGACACCGTACGGCTGGCGCGGGAGCTGGAAGGGCTCGGCTATCACCGGTTCTGGGTCTCGGAGCACCACGGCGTGCCCGGGGTGGCCGGCTCGGCGCCGACCGTGCTGGCCGCCGCCGTGGCCGCCGCGACGCGCACCCTGCGCGTGGGCACCGGTGGCGTGATGCTGCCCAACCACCGGCCGCTCGTGGTCGCCGAGCAGTTCGGGGTGCTGGAGTCCCTCTTCCCGGGGCGGATCGACATGGGGCTCGGCCGCTCGGTGGGCTTCACCGACGGGGTGCGCAAGGCGCTGGGCCGCGACAAGGGCGACGCGGAGAACTTCGAGGGGCAGCTGGCGGAACTGCTCGGCTGGTTCCGGGGCACCTCCCCCACCGGTGTGCACGCGCGCCCGGCGGAGGGGCTGACCGTGCCGCCGTTCGTGCTGGCCATGGGCGAGGGCGCGGCCATCGCCGCCCGCGCGGGCCTGCCCATGGTCATCGGCGACCTGCGCGACCGGGAGAGGATGCTGCGCGGCATCGACCTCTACCGCGCCCGCTTCCGGCCCTCCCCGTGGGCGAGCGAGCCCTACGTCGTCGTCTCCGGCACCGTCGCCGTCGCCGCCACCGCCGACCAGGCGCGGCGGCTGCTGATACCGGAGGCGTGGTCGATGGCGTACTCCCGCACCCACGGCACCTTCCCCCCGCTGCCGCCCGCCGAGCGCGTCGAGGAACGCGCCGTGACGGACAAGGAGCGCGGCTTCTACGAGTCCGGGCTCGCCGGGCACATCGCCGGGACGGCGGAGCAGGTCGCCGGCGAACTGGAGGGCCTGCTGAAGGAGACGGGTGCGCAGGAGGTCCTCGTGACGACCAGTACCTACGACCGTGAGGCGCTGCTGGACTCCTACCGGCGGCTGGCCGCGATCACCGGCGGACCGGGGCGGCCGTCCCCCGCGTCCGCCTGAGCTCGCGCTCCCGCACCCGGGCGGGCCGTGGGCCGGCTGTCCCCTGGAGCGGACCGCCTTCGCCTACCTCGGCGACGCCCGCTTCAACATGGGCAACTCCTACCTGGTCACCGGCGCCCTGCTCGGCAT